>DATAOI010000082.1 GCA_036265815.1 Gemmatimonadales bacterium | reverse complement strand
GGCCATCCTCTTAGCGCCCGCACAAATCTTCGTTCCACTGGCCGCTCACAGAAGGCCGCGCCTTAGCGGAGTGCCGCAGCCTTCGGCCTGTCGGCTGCATTTGCGGGTTAGGCACCGAGCCCGCGCGGACCTTGTCCCTTCAGGTCCTCGCTGTCACAGCGAAGGCAGTCGAGGTCGCTCCCGACCATGGCCGCACGCCCCTCCGGCGTCAGCACCCAGGGCCGCACCTGCCACGGTGGCTCATGTCGGACGTGCAGGGTATGGCCGCACTCGAGCTCCGCCACCCAGTGGCCTTCAGCGTCCTCCCGGAATCCCACGATTTGCCGCCGCATGCGTTCTCCGGCGCGACCTTCCTGCGAGTGTGTCTAACGACTGGCGCATCAGCTGCAGGCCCCCAAGGTCGCGCCCGCAGAAACCTACGGTCCTTAGCGCGTTCCAGGAGGGTGCCGCCCGCACGGGACTTCGCGCCGCTGCGGCCTGTCGGCTGCATGCGCGGGTTAGGCAGCGAGCCGCTTGGACTTACTCTTCAGCCTGCCACGTCACCAGCGCCACCCGCCACTTCGCTCCCTCTCGGCGCAGGATCCATAGATGGGTACCGCGCCCCACCCTCTCCTGCCCACCCGTGCGGTAGCGAGTCTCATAGCGGCTGGTCTTGAAGGCCAGTTCCCCGCTGTGTTCCACGCACAGGTCGCTAGCGCGGATGTCCAGCAAGTCCACGTGCGTAGCCTGAAGCAGGTCCCGCGCTGCCTCCCGACCCTCCAGGGCGATGCGTCCCGGCACGAGCCAACGCACATCATCGGTGCACAGGCAAAGGACCCCTTCGATGTCCCCGCGGAGCTCTGCGGCGATCCAGGCATCCTGCACCTGTCGAATCGCCTCGAAGGCAGCGTCGTTGTGGGTCACGACCCTCGAGTGCGTCATCGGGTCTTCTCGCGGCCTAACTAATCAATGGACCTACATCCCTTGCCGGTCATCAGGCACTAACATCACCGACCGCAGTCTATTCCGCCATTCCTGCATCCACATTCATCCCCCAGGCGGTCCGCCGGGCTTCGGACCCCCCGGCCTCCCCGGTTCAGGACATGCGTGTAGATCATCGTGGTCGACACATCCGGGTGCCCCAAGAGCTCCTGAACCGTCCGGATGTCGTACCCGGCCTCGAGGAGATGGGTTGCGAAGGAGTGTCGCAGAGTATGGCAGCTCGCCCGTTTCCCGATCCCGCTCGCCCGGACCGCTGCGGTCATGGCCCGCTGCACGACCGACCCATGGAGGTGGTGCCGCCGAACGCGACCGCTCTCCGGATCGGCCGGTGCCAGTAGATCCTCGACGGCGCTGTCCCTCATGCGGTCCGGTTAGGTTAGAGCTCATGCGTTCGCGGGCGTCGGACGGGACTCGTGCCCGGATCTACTCGGTGGTGCGCCGCATTCCCCGGGGCCGGGTGGCAACCTACGGCCAGGTCGCCGAGCTGGCCGGCCTGTCCGGCCACGCGCGCCAGGTGGGCTACGCCCTCCACGCCTTGCCGCCCGGCTCCCGGGTCCCATGGCATCGGGTGATCAATGCCGCCGGCGGGGTGAGTCTCCGTGCCGCGCCCGGCGACGAGGTCACCCAGCGACAGTTGCTGGAGAGCGAGGGCATCGTCTTCGACGCACGCGGGCGGGTGCCGCTCGCCCGGGTGCGCTGGCGTCCGGCAGCCCCCAAGCGAGAGATCGCCTAGCCGCTCCTCGACTTGCCAAACCCCCGATTCGGGTGAATATGTGGCGCCGGAGGAAGAGTTCGCCTTGCTGATCGAGGCCGGCAGGGAGCTCAAGCGCTGATCGAGGATCGATGCGGAACCTGTTGATCGCCGACCGGCGCCCGAGTGGCTCGGGCGTCATCGGTGTGATGGAGCCGGCCAAGGGCGAACCGTTCGAAGAGGTCGCCGCGGCTGGTCCGGCCGAGCTCGAAGCGGCCATCACCGCCGCCAAAGCGGCGTTTCCCGGGTGGGCCGCCCGAACCGCGGTGGCCCGAGCCGAGATCCTGTTCCGGTTCTCCGACCTGGTGCGCGCCCACGCCGAGGAGCTCGCGGTGCTGGAGGCGCGCAACGTCGGCAAGCCCATCGGCGACGCCCGCTGGGAAGCCAATCACGTCGCCGACACGCTGCGCTACTACGCCGGCGCGGCCGACAAGCACGTCGGCGAGACCATCCCGGTCAAGAAGGGTGGGATCGACATCACCCTGCGCGTGCCGCTCGGGGTGGTGGGATTGATCGTGCCGTGGAACTTCCCCATGGTGATCGCCACCTGGAAGGTGGCCCCGGCCCTGGCCTGCGGGAACACGGTCGTGCTCAAGCCCGCGAGCCTCACCCCGCTCACCGCCCTGCGCCTGGGGGAGCTCGCGCTCGAGGCGGGTGTGCCGCCCGGCGTGCTCAACGTGCTCCCGGGTCCGGGTGCCGCGATCGGAGCAGCGCTGTCGTCGCATCCCGACGTCGCGAAGATCGGCTTTACCGGCGAGACCGCGACCGGTCGCGCCATCATGGCCGCGGCCGCCCAGACCATCAAGCGCGTGTCGCTGGAGCTGGGGGGTAAATCACCCTGTATCGTGTTCGGTGATGCAGACGTCGCACAGGCCGCGGGCGAGGCGGCCGCATCGGTGTTCGCCAACGCGGGGCAGGACTGCTGCGCCCGCTCGCGCACCATCGTGGAGCGCTCCATCTATCCGCAATTCGTGGAGGCGATGCGCGCGGCGGCCGATGGTACCGTGGTGGGCAATCCGCTCGCCGAAGAGACCCAGATGGGGCCGGTCATCTCCGCCGGCCAGCGCGATGTCACCGAGCGGTACCTCGCCCTGGGAAAGCAGGAGGGCGCGCGGCTGGTGACCGGCGGCCAGCGGATCGAGGGGCCGGGATACTTCCTCCAGCCCGCCGTGTTCGCCGACGCGCGCCCCGGGATGCGAATCGTGGACGAGGAGATCTTCGGCCCCGTCGCCAGCGTCATCCCGTTCGACACCGAGGCGGAGGCGGTCGCCATCGCCAACGGGTCGATCTACGGATTGTCGGGCTCGCTCTGGACCAACGATCTGAAGCGCGGACTCCGGGTGGCTGCCGCGGTGCAGACCGGAGTGCTGTCGGTCAACTCTTCGTCCAGCGTGCACCTCCAGGCTCCCTTCGGCGGGTTCAAACAGTCGGGGCTCGGGCGCGAGCTCGGCATGCACGCGCTCGACCACTACTCCGAGATCAAGAACATCTACTTCGAGACCTCCCCATGAAGACCGTCGGCCTCGCCGAGCTCGGGCGCATGGTCGAGCAGGGCGCCATCGATACCGTGCTCGCCGTGTTCCCGGACCAGCAGGGGCGGCTCACGGGCAAGCGCTACACCGGCCGCACCTACCTTGCCGCCGCGCACGAGGGCTGGGAAGGATGCGACTACCTGCTCGGCTGCGACATCGAGAACGAGCCGCTGCCGGGGTACGCCCTGTTCTCTTGGGAGCTCGGGTACGGAGACTTCATGGTCCGACCCGATCATTCGACCATCGCCGTGATCCCCTGGCTCGACAAAACGGCCCTGGTGCTGGGCGACGTCGAAGGGAAGGACCACAAGCCGCTGCCGGTGGCCCCGCGCCAGGTGCTGCAGGCACAGGTACGGCGGGCGGCGGATCTCGGGCTCACCATTCGGCTGGCCTCCGAGCTCGAGTTCTATGTCTTCAACGACACCTACGAGCAGGCCTTCGACAAGGGGTACCGCGTGCTCGATCCCGTCGGCCGGTACATCCAGGACTACCACATCTTCCAGACCACCAAGGAAGAGCCGCTCATGCAGGCGCTGCGGCGTCACATGGACGCCCTCGGCCTGGAGGTCGAGAGCTCCAAGGGAGAGTGGGGGCCGGGGCAGGAGGAGCTGAATCTGGCGCATCAGGAGCCGGTGCTCATGGCCGACCACCACGTCCTGTTCAAGCACGGGATCAAGGAAGTGGCCGCCATGATGGGCAAGTCCATCACCTTCATGGCCAAGTGGAATGCCGCCCTGGCAGGGAGCTCCTTCCATCTGCACAGCTCTCTCTGGGACACGCAGACCGGTGAGCCGGTGGGTTACGCCAAGGCCGGACCGGCCCACATGTCGGAGCGGCTGCAGCAATGGGTCGCCGGACAGCTCGCCTGCGGGCGGGACTTCAGCGTGTTCTACGCGCCCTACGTGAACAGCTATCGTCGCTACATGGCGGGAACCTTCGCGCCCACGCGACTGGTGGCAGGCGTGGACAACCGCACCTGCGGTCTCCGCATCCTGGGCCACTCGCCCAAGGCCATTCGGGTGGAGAACCGCTGCCCCGGCGCCGACGCCAATCCCTACCTCGCCTTCGCGGCCACCATCGCGGCCGGTATCCACGGGATCACGCACGGCCTCACGTTCGAGGGCCTCTACACCGGCGACGCCTACCGCGACCCCGCAGTGCGCGAGGTGCCGAAGTCGCTGTACGAGGCCGTCCGCCTGCTGGACGACTCCGCGATCGCGCGGGAGGCGTTCGGGGACGTCGTCGTGGACCACTACGTGAACACCGCCCGTCAGGAGCAGATGGTGTACGACCGGCGGGTCACCGATATCGACCTGCTGCGGAACTTCGAGCGCGCGTGAGGCCAATGGGACGTCTGGATGGAAAAGTCGCCGTCATCACCGGCTCCGGAGCAGGACTCGGCGCTGAAGCCGCCCGCCTGTTTGCCGCGGAAGGGGCGGCCGTTGTCGTCAACGACGTGAACCCGGCGGCGGGTGAAGCGGTGGCAGGGGAGATCAGAGCCGCGGGCGGCAAGGCCCGGTTCCTCCCGGGCGACGTACGCTCGACGACCGATGTCGAGCGACTCTACGCCGAATCCGCGCGTGCGTTCGGGAAGGTCACTGTGCTGTACAACAACGCCGGCGTTTCCCCGGGCGAGGACGACGGCGTGGTGAATACCAGCGACGCCACCTGGGATCTGGTGCTCGACGTCAATGTGAAAGGGGTGGCGCGATGCTGCCGGGCAGGCATTCCCTACCTTCTGGAAGCAGGCGGCGGGTCCATTATCAACGTCGCGAGCTTCGTGGCGACGCTGGGTGCCGCCACGCCTCAGATCGCGTACACGGCCTCTAAAGGCGCGGTGCTGGCGATGACGCGAGAGATCGCCATCATCCACGCGCGCCAGAATATCCGGGCCAACGCGTTGTCCCCCGGCCCGGTGCGCACCGCCCTCCTGGAGAAGTTCCTCTCGACCGAGGAAAAGCGGCAGCGGCGCCTGGTGCACATCCCCATGGGCCGGTTCGGCGAGGCCCGTGAGATCGCGCAGGCGGCGCTGTTCCTCGCCTCGGACGAGTCGTCCTTCATCACGGGGGCGGATTTCCGGGTCGATGGGGGAATCACCGCGGCCTATGTCACTCCGGAAGGGTCAGGCCACCATCCCTGACGCCGAGCGGCTCGCGCCATGATCGTCCACGTACTGGGCGTCCCCATGGACCTCGGGTCCGGGCGTCGCGGTGTGGACATGGGGCCGTCCGCCATTCGCATCGCCGGCATCGATGGTGCCCTCCGGGAGCTCGGCCACAAGGTGGTCGACGAGGGGGACATCCCCATCAAGAACATGGAGCAGCTCAGGGTGGGGGACGTGCGGGCCCGGTATCTGCCGGAGATCACCCGGGTCTCCGCCCTGGTCTGCCGCCACGTCGACCGCATCATGGGCAAGGGGCACTTCCCCCTGGTGCTCGGCGGCGACCATTCCATCGCCGCCGGGACGATCTCCGGTATCGCCGCCTACGCCAGGCGAAAGAGAAAAAAGCTCGGCGTGCTGTGGATCGATGCCCACGGCGACATCAACACTCCGCAGTCCTCCCCCTCCGGCAACATCCACGGGATGCCCCTGGCCGCCCTGCTCGGCTTCGGTCCTCGGCAGCTCACCGCGATCGGCGGGGCGGGTCCCAAGGTGGCCCCCGAGAACGTCGCGCTGGTGGGGATCCGGAGCCTCGACGCCGGAGAGAAGAGCCGGCTCAAACAGACCGGCGTGCAGGTCCATACCATGTCGGACATCGATCGGCACGGGATCCATCGAGTGATGACCAGGGCCCTGGCCCGGGTGACCGACGGGACCGACCTGCTGCACGTGAGCTTCGATCTGGACGCGGTCGACCCGACCCTGGCGCCGGGGGTCGGGACCCCGGTCAAGGGCGGACTCGACTACCGCGAGGCCCACGTCATCATGGAGCTGCTCCATGACTCGGGTGTCATGACCTCGCTGGAGATGGTCGAGGTCAACCCGATCCTGGACCAGGGAAACACGTCGGCGCTGTTCGCGGTGGAGCTGGTGCAGTCGGCGTTCGGAAAGAAGATCCTCTGACCGGCCCGGTCACATCTCCTGCGGCGGCTCCCAGCTGTCGAGGACCATCCGGACCAGCCGGGTGAGCAGGTAGGGTGGAAACGGCTTCTGCAGGAAGGGCGAGCGCGGATCCAGCAGCCCGCGCTGGATGTTCTCGTGCCGGTTCCGCGCCGAGGTGAAGATCACCGGCCGGTGCGGGTGCAGCATGCCCAGCGCGATGCCCAGGTGATAGTCGTCGGCCTCTGGGCTCGCCAGGTCGGCCAGCAGTAGGTCTACCCGCATGCCCCGCTCCAAGCACCATTGCGCTTCCACCCCCCCGCTCGCCGAAACGACCTCGTAACCCTCTCCTCGCAGGATCCGGCAGACATCGCTCCGCAATGACTCGGTGTCGTCCACCACGAGGATTCTCTCACGAGACCCGGGCATCGGTGCTCCATGGTTGTGACGTGGACGGTACCAGGGGAGGGGTGTGACCGTGGAAATCGCCGCACAACACGGGCCAGTGAGATTCCCGAGGGAAGCTTGGTATGCGGTGGGAGGATGATTCCGGTGAATCGCCTGTCGGTCTGCACAACGCGAGTGCATGTATGTGATCCATCACGGCGTGACTTCAATCACGGTTGCGGTCCATCGACGCGTCTAGGTTCTCGCGCGAGGTGCCGAGGTCATCTGTTGATCTCGACTGCGATTGGTGTAACCCGAGCAGAAAGAAGGAGTGGTAGTATGAATCGCGACGACTACACCTACGGGAGCCGAGGACAAGGCGGCTCGTTCCGAAAACCCGGTGAGCGGGAAGAGCAGTGGCAGGGTGGTGGCCAGGCTTACGGTGACTATCAAGGTGGTTATGGCCAAGGCAGTTACGGGCCGCCTGGCTACGGGTATCAGGGTGGGCAGCACTGGAGCCCGGGTCAGACGGGGTTCCAGGGCTTCCAGGGTGGTGGGTACGGCCAGGGCGGCTATGGCCAAGGGCAGTACGGGCAGGGTGGCTACGGCTCGCAGGGTCGCGAATTCGGCCGGAGTTACGAGGGCCAGAGCGGCATCGGTGGCACCTACTCGGGTCAGCAAGGGAGCTATCAGCGCGGCTCTCACGTTGGCAGGGGGCCCAAGGGATATAAGCGCTCTGATGAGCGGATCCGCGAGGACGTCAACGAAGAGTTGACCCGGAGTCCCGACGTCGACGCGTCCGACGTCGAGGTTCGGGTGGAGAACAGCGAAGTCACGCTCACCGGCATGGTCGAGGATCGGCACGCCAAGCGGCTCGCCGAAGACCTCGCCGAGCGCGTCTCGGGCGTCATCGACGTCCACAACCAGCTTCGGGTTCGGCAGGGGATCGGCCAGAAGATCTCGGACCTGATCAGCGGCGAGAGCTCGGAGGAGCAGCGCGGCTCAAAGAGCGAGCGCGAGGCCGGGGAGTCTCGTACCCGCGCAGGCCGCTCCACCACCTAAGGCTTCGGATCGGACACGATGGGCTCGATCAGATCCGCGGTCGCGCCGGCGTCGGGAACGCCCCGATAGCGCACCCGGAGCTGGGTGCCTTGGTCCCGCCAACGCTCGAGCTCGCGCAGGCTCGCCCGGCCTCGCCGGACCACGAAGAGATAGCCCCGCCCCTCCCGGTCGATCAGCCGGATCCGATCGTCCTGCGCGATGGTGAGCTTGCCCCGCACCTCGTCCGTCATTCGTGGTCTCGTGGCGGGAGGCGCGCGGTGTGGCGCCAGGTATCGTCCGGAGTACGGGCGGAGCGGTAGCCTTCGTAGGTGGTGAGGTACCGGAGCCCCAGACTCCCGGCCAGCGCCAGGGCGGCGGAGGCGAGTCCCGCCTTGCGGCGGCGCGTCTTGCCGCGATGCTCGGTCATGGCGAGCGCCAGCGGCGCCGCCATGCCCGCGGCGAGCATGAGACCGCGGGCCGGCCGGAGTACGCCTGGCTCGTGGTGGGCTGACACCAGTCGGTGTGCCTCCCGCTCGCTCACGATAGTGAGCGCCAGCTCACTCGCCAGTGCCGCCCGTTCCGCTCGCGCCAGCCGCCGCCGGGTACGTCGCCGTACCCCACCAGCGAGCTCCACGGCGGCGGAGACGGCGGCCGCGCCGCTGGAGACCGCGGACGAAAGGAACAGCGGCCCCAGCAGCCTGGCTCGGCGCGCCCAACTCGGCGTATTGGTGGCGCCGAGCAGCACGCCGGTGTATCCGCCCACGAAGAGCGCCGGCGGCAGTCCGAGGGCGTGGAGCACCCGCCCGGGCGCTCCCCGAGACATCCTCGAGAGCATTGGCCAGTTCCCCAGCCATCCGTCCTCCGCCACCTGGAGCAGGGCGGCCGCGCCGGCCAGGCCTCCGTACAGTGTGAGGCCCCATGCTCCCAGACTCATCGTCGACCGGCGCCGGAACACCCGGAGCATGTTGAGGAATCGGTCCGGCCGCCCCAGGTCCGCGATGAGCAGCGCCGTCCCGCCGAGCAGGCTTCCCAGCGCGACATACCGGGCCGCGCGAATGACGCGACGGTCCCGGCCGCCGGCAAGATCCTCCGCGGCAGTCATCAGCCATGCGCCGCCCGAGATCCCGCCCAGCCAGAAATAGATCGGGATGTACCACTCCCAGGTCGCGCCTTTGACCGGAGGTGCCGGCTGAGAGCCCTGGTCTTCCAGGTGCAGCGTGCCCCCGCGTCGGTGCGCCGAGGGAGAGGCGCGGCCCTCCCGTTGGGCCATCGGAATCGGCCCGGCGATCGGGAGCCGGCTCACCGGTTGCCATCCCGGAACGCAAGGAACGTCGATGCCGTGAGCGCCAGTGCCGCGGCCGTGAGCGCGAGGAGTCCCCCGCCGATGCTGGAGGACGGCCGCTTCGGAGCCGGCGGCAGATTGTACACCTCCGGCCGGTCGATCAGCAGGAAGAAGCAGTTGAGCCCGGAGATCGCGCTGGTGTCGCACTCTTCCTCCAACGGCCCGCCGGAGCCGTAGAGGTAGCCCGGGATGCCGCGCTCGCGCAGCTGCTCGGCCCGCTCGCGTGCTCGCTCCAGCAGCTCGTCGACCGGGCCGAACTGGATCGAGTCCGTGGGACAGGCCTTGGCGCAGGCCGGCTCCATGCCATCCTTGAGCCGGTCATAGCAGAGTGTGCACTTATGCGCCTTGCCGTCGCGCTCGCGATCGACCTGGACCACCCCGAACGGGCAGGCGGGCACGCAGTATCCGCAACCGTTGCAGACATCCTGCTGCACGTACACCGTGTCGAACTCGGTGCGGACGATGGAGCCCGTGGGGCACGCCTCGAGGCAAGGCGCGTCGACGCAGTGCTTGCAGACGTCGGAGAGAAAGATCCATCGCTGCCCAGGCTGGGCCCACTGCTCACCTTCGGGCAGCGCTCCAGGCCGGACCTCGGGCGCCTCCAGCCCCGCGAATCGCTCCCGGTCGAACTGTTCGATGAAGGTGACGTGACGCCAAGTCGTAGCCGAGAGCTGGCGGGTGTTGTCGTAACTGGCTCCGGAGAAGTGGATGTCATCGGCGGGGAGCTGGTTCCACTGCTTGCAGGCCACCTCGCAGGCCTTGCACCCGATGCAGAGCGTGGTGTCGGTGAAGAAGCCGTAGGCTCGGCCGGGCGTGATCTGGGTTCCTGCCGTCTG
Organism: Gemmatimonadales bacterium; assembly: GCA_036265815.1. Classification (NCBI taxonomy): domain Bacteria; kingdom Pseudomonadati; phylum Gemmatimonadota; class Gemmatimonadia; order Gemmatimonadales; species Gemmatimonadales bacterium. Next base: position 33,585 of record DATAOI010000082.1, on the reverse strand, counting down.
CCGGGCCTGATCGGCAAGTGTGTCGCCGTGTTGATCCCAGGCGGCCACATCGTGCTGGACTCCCGCGGCCGGGTTGCTCATGAACGCGCCCGGCCGCGGCGGATGTTGCAGGTGAGCGCCTTGAACTCGGGGATCGACACGTTCGGCTCCGCCACCAGAGCCACCAGGTCGTTGGCCGAGCTGCCTTGAACCAGGCCTTCGTAGCCGAAATGCCAGGGGAAACCGACCTGGTGGATCGTCTCTCCTTCCACCTCCAGCGGCCGCAGGCGCCGGGTGATCAGTGCCCGGGCTTCCGCCTCTCCACGCGCGGTGACCACCGTGAGCCAGTCACCCTGGGTGATCCCATGCTCCGTCGCGAGCTCGGGGCTCAGCTCCACGAATGCCTCCGGCTGCAGCTCGGCGAGCCAACTGTTGAACCGGGTCATGGTCCCGGCCGTGTGATGCTCCGTCAGCCGGTAGGTGGTGAGCACGTAGGGAAACGCCGGGTCCCCGACCTTGTGGTAGCGGTTGCCCGGGATGTCCCAGTGCTTGGTCTGCGGGTTCTGCCGCTGCCGGGGATAGAGCGCGTTCTCGACCGGCGTCTCCCATGGCTCGTAGTGGGTCGGCAGCGGCCCGTCCTTCATGCCGTTGGGGAAGAAGAGCCAGGCCCGGCCATCCGGCTTCATCAGGAACGGAGCGTCGCCCGGAAGCGCCGCCAGGCCGCCGGCCGGCAGGTCGCCCCGGTCGCCCGGCGGCTTATTGGGATCGAAGTCCGGCATGTCGCTCCCAGTCCACTCGTTCTTGGCCGGGTCCCACCAGAGGTATTTCTTCCGCTCCGACCAGGGCCGGCCCTCCGGATCGGCCGACGCCCGGTTGTAGAGCAGGCGAACGTTGCCCGGCCAGGCGAACCCCCATCCCGGCGAGACGTAGTCGTCCGCTTCCCGCGCGCGGGCTCGGTTGCTGTCGGTACAGACGCCGAGGTAGATCCAGCAGCCGCAGGCGGTAGAGCCGTCGCTCTTGAGATCGACCCTGGACGTGAGCTGGCGCCTGCCCTCCCAGGTCGGCGCCCAGGTGTAGCCGTTGATCTCCCGCAGGACATACTCGATGATCGGCTCCTGGTGCGGCCCCTCCGTCGGGTAGTCCCACGTGAGCGCCTGGACGGGCCGGTCCTTCGGCTCGGTCGAGCCGGCGTACGACCGCTTGAGCCGGAGTGCCAGGTGGTGAATGAACCACGCATCGGACCGGGCATCGCCGGGGGCCTCGACGGCCTTGTCGTGCCACTGGACCAAGCGGTGGGTGTTGGTGAAGCTCCCATCCTTTTCCACCACGCTCGCCGCCGGCAGCACGAACACCTCCGTGCCGATATCCTCTGGCCGCGTTTCCCCCGCGCGAGCTTCCGGTGAATCGCGCCAGAAGGTGGCGCTCTCCATCAGGAAGAGGTCGCGCACCACCAGCCACTTGAGCTTGCCCATGGCGGCTCGGTGGAAGCTCGCGTTGGGGCCGCCGACCGCCGGGTTCTGTCCCATGAGGAAGAGCCCCTCGATACCTCCGCCGTGCATGTCGACGAACATCGGGAGGTGGGAGCAGTCACGGTCGATCCGGGGCAGGAACTGGTATCCGAATTCGTTCTCCGGTGTCGCCGCGTCTCCGAAATAAGCCTTGAGCAGCGAGACCATGTATTCGCGAACGTATGCCCAGAGTCCGGTGGCTCCGCCCTCGTTCCAGACATAGCTGTCCAGGTCGGCATCGATGCCAAGGTGAGTGGGCATGTGCAGGTAGCCGGGCAGCAGGTCGTACAGTGTGGGGATGTCCGTCGACCCCTGGATGGTGGCGTGCCCCCGGAGCGGCTGAATCCCGCCTCCCGGCCGCCCGATGTTGCCCAGCAGGAGCTGGAGGATAGCTGAGCACGCGATGATCTGGGGTCCGTTGGTATGCTGGGTCCAGCCCAACGCATACGCCACCGCCGAGGTCCGCTCCCGGCCAGAGTTCCGCAGCAGCGCCTCCGCCGTGGCCGCCACCTGCTCCGGCGGGCAGCCGCAGACGCGGGCCACCATCTCCGGGGTGTACCGCTCGAAGTGCCGCTTGAGCAGCTGCAGCACGCAGCGCGGGTGCTCCAGCGTCTCGTCTTGCGGCGGTGGGTCGCCGATGGTTCGGCCGGCATGGAGACCCCACGATTGGGTGGTCTTCATCCGGCACACCTCCTCCTGTTGGTCGGCGAGATTGATCACCCGCTGGAGACCCTTGTACTGCCAGGTATCCGGGCAGTAGTGGTCCTTCTGCCAGCCCGAGAACATCCCGCCCAGCTCCTCGACGTCCTGGAACTCGCTCTCGATGAGCGTCGCCGCGTTGGTGTAGTGGCGCACGTACTGCTTGAAGAAGGGATCGGTGTTCCACGGCTCGCTGGCCAGGATGTAGCGTATCAGCCCGCCGAGGAAGGCGATATCGCTGCCCGCGCGGATCTGGACGTACTTGGTGGCACAGGCCGACGTCCGGCTGAAGCGCGGATCGACGTGGATCACCTCGGCGCCCTTCTCCCGCGCCAGCATCACGAAGCGGAACCCCACCGGATGACACTCGGCGAAGTTCGAGCCCATGATCAGCAGGCAGTCGCTATTCTCGAGGTCCCGGAGAAACGTGCTGGCGCCGCCGCGCCCCAACGGTGTCCCCAGACCGGGGACTGTGGAGGAGTGTCATATTCGAGCCTGGTTCTCGACCGCTACCACTCCGGTGCCGACGCACAGCTTCTTGATGAGGTAGTTCTCCTCGTTGTCCAGCGCCGCCCCGCCGAGGAAGGCGACCCCGGCGGTGTGCCGCAGCGGCTGCCCCTTCTCGTCCTGATCGCGCCAGGTGCGTTCCCGGCTCTCGCGGAACCGCTGCTCGATCCGCTCCATGGCCCAGTCGAGGTCCACCGACTCCCACTCGGTACCGTAAGGCCGCCGATAGAGCACCCTGGTCAGCCGGTTGGGATTGACGGTGTACTGGAAGGTGCCCGCGCCCTTGGGACAGAGCGCGCCGTGGTTGATGGGGCTGGCCGGGTTTCCCTCGATGTCCACCACCTGGCCCTCCCGCACGTGCACCAGGGTACTGCAGCCCACGGCACAATAGGGGCAGATGCTGGTCACCGCCGTGGTCCCCTGGAGACGCGAATGGAGTCCGCGCGTCCGGTCGCTCACGGCGGCATCGCCGTCCGCACCTCTCAACTGTCGGGCTACCGGCCAGCGCTGGACCGCCTCGCGAACCCGGCCCAACAGTCTGCGTGTCATCCTGATTCCTCCCGATACCGTGCGCGCCTGTGCGCCGATCCGCGGCTCCCAGAATGCAGCCCACCTGCGGTTCTGATTGTGTCGCGGGTCACACTCGCCGGCGGACCTGGATCGGCGCGGCCGGCACCGCGAATGCCGAACATGGAGAGTGAGCATGGCCTGTCACCCCCACCGGGAGCGACGTATGCGGATCGTTCTGCTGTCCCTGCTTGTCTTAGGGTCCGCCCTGGGCGGAGCCCGCGCGGTCGACGCGCAGGCCGCGCCCACGCTTCCGAGCGACACGCTGCAGGCCAACTATGCACCACGGAGCCGATCCGGTCCCACGCCGGAGCTTGCCCCGACCCTCCCGAGCGACACGCTGCAGGCGACACCGCCGAGCGCCCCCGATTCCGCGCCGCCGGCTATGCGAGAAGAGACCTCGCCGCCCGCGACGCCTCCAACCCCGGACTCGGCTCATCCCACCCAGGTGCCGGACTGGGCGCCCTGGCTGCTGGTCCCGCCCGAGCCGCCGACCCCGGGCCCTATTTCGGTGCAGGCGTGAGCGACTTGAGGTAGCGAAGCATCTCGGAGGTGCGCTCGAACACCCGGACGTCCGATGCGGCGAGTGCCCGGTCGCGCGGCTCGAGCTTGAGATCGAGGTGGGGCCAGCGACGGTTCTCCAGATGCAGCGCCTGGGGCGGAGCTCCGACCCGTTTGCGGAACGTCTCGAGCTCCTGCACGTCGCCGGTGGTCGAGAGGACGTGCGACCAGCCGCGCGCGACATAGTTCTCCCGGTCCATCACGATCACCCGGCGGCGCCTCCCCAGGAATGAGATCACCAACGTCCGTGATGGAATGTACCGTGTGCCGATCTTAAGCATCCCTTCGACGAGGGTACCACCATGAGCGATCCCAACGCCTTCGACCGCGTCTCCCCCGCTGAATCCGCCAACTGGCAGGCCTCCTGGGAGACCGAGGACAACTACTGGTTCGAGAACTTCAGCAGCCGGCCCTATGCCATCGGGCCCGACTACTACGATCGCTTCCGTCCCGCGTATCGCTACGGCTTTGAGGCGGGGGTCCACGGCCTGGGCCGCCGGTGGGACGAGGCCGAGCCCGACCTGCGGGCGGGCTGGGAGCGCTACGAGCACCGGGGTGAGGCGCCGTCGGTGTGGGAGGAGATCAAGGACGCGGTGCGCGACGCCTGGGATCGGGTCACCGGCGGCTCCACCGCTCAGGCCGAAAGCCGGCGGCCGCAGATCCGGGAATAGCCGTATCTTTAAGCCATGGCCGATTCAATTCGCGATCTCTTCTTCGGCGCGCCCGCCCGTGACCTGGTCGAGGCGCTCGTCCCCCGGCGAACGTTCGACGACGTCGTGCTCCCGGCGACCACCCTTCGGGCGCTCAACAACGCGCTCGCCCTGGTCCGAAAGCACGATCTGATCTTCCGCCAGTGGGGACTCGCCGAGCGGCACACCACTGGCCTGGGTCTCGCCTTCCATTTCGCGGGGCCGCCCGGCACCGGAAAGACCGTTTGCGCGGAGGCGCTGGCCAATACGCTGGAAAAGAAGCTGCTGGTGGTGCGCTACGCGGAGCTCGAGTCCCGCTGGGTGGGACAGACCGCCAAGCACGTCGCGGCGGTGTTTCGTGCCGCCGACCGGCAGGACGCAGTGCTCTTCTTCGACGAGGCGGACGCCATCGCCGGCCGGCGCTTCACCAGTCTCGCGGCCGCCTACGAGCGCGAGGCCAACGCCGTGGTGAACGTGCTCCTGCACGAGCTGGAGAGCTTTCCCGGCGTGGTCATCTTCGCCACCAACCTGGCCGCCAACATGGACCCGGCGTTCGAGCGCCGGATCCGCACCCACATCCTGTTCGAGATGCCCAATCTGGAGGAGCGCGAGCGGATCTGGCGGGTGCAACTGCACGCCCGAAAGACCCCCTTGGCCGATGACGTCGATTTCCACGCCCTGGCGGAGTCCTATCCCCGGAGCGGCGGCGACATCAAGAATGCCGTACTCAAGGCCGCCCAGCTCGCCACCACCGAGCCCGGCCCGGACGCGGGCAAGCGGATCCACCAGCGCCACTTCGTTCAGGGTATGGATGAGGTCATCGCCAGCCAGGCGGTGATGCAGCAGTCGCTGTTCGAGGATGCGGGCGCGCCGCCGGTGCCCGGCGTCCTCGAGCGCATGGTGGAGGGACAGGAGGAGCTCCGGGCGGAGCTCGGTCTCCTGGCGGAGCGGCTCGAGGACATGGAGCGCCGCCAGCGCCGAGCCGTCGAGCAGCTCGGCAGCAGTCAGTCCACCGCGCTGGAGTCGATGCGGGCCACGGCGGGAGCCCGCTGGCGGACGCTCTGGTACGGGGTCGCCGCGGCGCTGGTCCTTGCCGGCAGCGGGCTGGTGCTGGCGCTCATCCGCCACGGGTCCTGAAGCGCCAGGCTACCTCTTTTTCAGCAGCACGTCCTCGCTCCGAACGTTGGGCCCCACCACCAGCACCAGCAGGCGCGACTCGTATCCCGACGCCGTGACCCTGACGTACTGGGTGCGGCAGTTGTCCACCAGCGACAGGTCGAACCGGAACCGGTACTCCCCGACTTGGTCGGTGAAGGTCACGTAGGGAGTCCCGAGCATCTGCAGGTGCGCGCCCACCAGAGGGCGGCCGTTGTCCTGCCGGTAGATCCGCCCCGTCACCACTCCGAACTGCGTCGGTCCGGCGGAATCCGCGGCCGGCGGCTGCTGCGGAATACACTTCTCGGGATGGTCCGGGAGGTATGCCTCCATCGGCCGGCTGGCGCGCGGCCCGGCGCCCGGTGCGGGACCCCGGTGCTGGCGACCGAAGATGCGTCGTGCCTCGGACTCCATCGTCGCCTCGGGCGCGTCCGGAGCGCCGCCCGGCGGCTTCTCCGCGTCGGTCGGTTCCTCGCCTTCGGTGCGCTTGGCTTCCGGCGGGGCGTTCGCGTCAGGCTCGGGCCTGGTCTGGGCCTCTTTCGGCGGCGGCGCCACGGCTTGCGGACGCGGCTGCGGGGGCGGAGTCTGCGCGGGAGGTGCGGGCGGGGGCTTCGGAGCCGGCGGCGGTGGTGTCGCTTTGGGCGGGGTGGGTGGTGGAGGCTGCAGGTACACCATCTCCACCTGGCGCTGTGGCTCGTCTCGGGCCTCCGCCTGGTCCTTCGGTGGCTCCGCCACGGGCGCACGGGAGAACCGCACGGCCAGGGCCAGCAGCAGCGCATGCACCGCCGCGCTCACCACCAGGGAGATCCAGGGTCGCTGTCGCGAAGGAAGGTCCAGCGGCTTTGGCAACCCTGCGAGTCCTCGGAAGATGAGATCTGTCAGCCGGAAGATACCACGGGGGATCGGCCGTTAGATTCCCCCGATGGATCAGAGCGCCTGGGCGCCGCACGGCGCCGCGATGCGGGCCTTCCACCAGGGCCAGCGGGACGCCGCCATCGTGGTCTACGACGACTACGAGCGCGACGAGGTCCCGGTCGCCTACTTCTTCCGCGAGCCGGCGGAGTTCCCCGCCTACGAGCGGCTCGCGCTGGAGCGCTGCCGCGGCCGGGTGCTGGATGTGGGCGCCGGCTCCGGCTGTCACAGCCTGGCGCTCCAGGCCCGGGGCCTCGAGGTCACCGCCATCGAGGCGGTGCCCGAGCTGGTCCAGATCCTCCGCGACCGGGGGGTCCGGGACGTCCGGCAGTCCACCTGGGCCGATCTCGTCGCCCGGCCCTACGACACCGTGCTGGTGCTGATGAACGGCTTCGGCCTGGCCGAGACGCTGGCGGGTCTGCCGCGATTCCTCCGAAAGATGCGGCGCCTGGTTCGGCCGGACGGACAGCTCATCGCCGATTCGACCGATGTCCGCGTGCGGATGGACCCCGAGGCAGGCCGGACCGGCTCACTGCGCCGGGCCGACGGCCGCTACATCGGCGAGCTCCACTTCCAGCTCGAGTTCGGCGGCCGGAAAGGCCCGCCGTTCGCCCAGCTCTACGTCGATCAGGAGACGCTCGGAAGGCATGCGGATGAGACAGGCTGGCAGTGCGAGATCATCAGTCCCCCGGACGAGTACGGTCACTATCTCGCTCGGCTGACCCGGCGGGTGCGGCTGCCCTAACCCGGAACGGCCTCCCCCGCCCGCCACCCCTCCGCCCGCAGCCGCTCCAGCAGACCGACCACCGCTGCTCGGTCTTCATGCACCGTGAGCAGCAGCAGATCTCCGGCACGCGCCCAGCTCAAAGCCTCGCGCACGCCGTCCAGCTCGCTGCCCGCCTGGGCGATGGCGCCGGCCGGAAAGCCCAGCTGCTGAAGCTCATCCGCCAGAATCCGGGGCACCTCGCCTGGCTGCCGGCCCCGCCGGTAGTGCTCCATCTCCTTGAGCACGATCCGGTCGGGCTCGAACGCCACGGCTGCCCTGGCCAGCCCGCTCAGGTCCGCATCGCTCCGGTCGCCCGCCTGACCCAGCAGCAGCAGGCGGCGGCGTGCCGGAAACGAGGCCGCCATCCGGACCAGCGCGGCCACACCATGCGGATTGTGGGCGAAATCGATCACCACCACTACACCACCCAGCTCCATCACGTTGGCTCGTCCCGGATTGTCCTCGGCGTTGCCCCCGAAGCGCCGCAGGACCCGCCCCATCACCTCCACCGGAACACCCAGCACCTGCGCGGCCGCCATCGCCGCGAGCGCGTTGGCGACGTTGTGTCTGGCGGCCCCGCCCTGCGCCATCGGCAGGTCCGAGATCGCCCCGACCACATACAGCGTGTCACCCGTGGCGAGCAGCAGGTCGTCGCCGGCGCACACCGCGGCGGCGCCGCCGGCCCGAATGTGCCTCAGTAACGTGGGTCGGTCGGGCTCGAGCGAGAACCAGATGACCGGCGCCTGCACAGTCGCCGCGCCGACGACCAGCACCGGATCGTCGGCGTTGAGCACCACCCCGCCTTCCGGCCCCACCGCGCGAGTCACCAGCAGCTTGGTCTCCGCCAGGGCGCCGAGGTCCTGCACCCCGAACTCGCCGAGATGGTCGCTCGCGATGTTGGTCACCACCGCCACGTCGGCCCGCTCGACCGTGAGCCCGCGACGAAGCAGTCCGCCCCGCGCGGTCTCCAGGACGGCCGCCTCCACTTCCGGCCGGCGCAGCAGCATCCGGGCACCTTCCGGCCCGGAATAGTCCCCTTGGGCGATCGTCACGCGGCCCACGGTCACCGCGTCGGTCGAGGTGGTTCCGGTGATCTGCCCGGTCTCAGCCACCATGGCCGCGAGCAGCCGCACTACGGTGGTTTTTCCGTTGGAGCCGGTGACCAGGGCAGTGGGAATCTCGTGCACCCGATCCCAATCCACCGCTCCGGGTTCCGGCAGGCGATCGAGCGGCCAGACCAGCGCGCCGGTGCCTGCGCCCACCGACACGCCCTCCTCGTCGCTCAGGAACGTGAGACCGCGGGCCCGTGCCGCGTCGCGCAGGGCGAGCAGCGCGGGACACTGCTCCTCCCGGATGGCCGCGCGGATACGATCCGCCGCTGCGACGAAGTCCGGCTCGGGGCCGCCCTGAATTTCCGCCTCTGCTGCCGCCCAGGCCCACTCGTTCACCTCGGTGGCGGCGTACAGCGCGTCAGCCGGGGCGCTCAGCGCGAGACTCGCGCCTCCGGCGAAGATCCTGGTCGCGAGCGTTTCGCCCGACCATCCGACGGCATCGAGCATGCGCCGCGCCGCCCGTCGCCAGGCAGCCAGGGCGAGGGAACGCTGCGGGTCATCCAGTTGAATTTCGAGAATGGCGCCGGGACCATCGAGGAGCAGTCCCGGTCCGGTGAGTCTGCGCGAATCGAGGAAGGTCATCGCCGGGGCGGGGAGCCGTCAGTCCGCCTGCTCCTCGCGCGCGAGCCGCACTCCCCGGCCGTCGCGGACGAACTCCCGCCGGCCATCTTCGCCCGGTGCGGGCACCGGGCTCGGAGCCGCGGGGACCGCCACCGGCTCGGCCACCGCCGCCCTGGTCCGGTCGATCGGCCGGTTGGGTGCCTCGGGGCGGAACTGGATCACCTGCTTCCAGCTCCGGGTGACGGCATCGGCGAAAATCAGTACCAGGTCGCCGGGCTGAGCCTCGCGGAGCGCGGCGTCGATCGCGGCCTGCTCGTCGGGGATCACCGCGATCCGCTCGGCGGCAACCCCGGCCTGGAGCAGCGTGTCCCGCAGCAGGTGGGGCACCTCTTCCGGTCCCCGGCCCCGCAGATGGTCGTCCCGGCGGACGATGTAGCGATCGAAGTGTCCCGCGGCGATCCGTCCGACCTCCACGATGTCCTCGTCCCGTCGGTCGCCCGGCGCTGCCAGCACGCAGATCCGCTGTCCGCTCACCTCGAGCCTCGACACCAGCTGGCACATCACCTCCACCGCGGCGGCGTTGTGCCCGTAATCCAGGATCACCTTGAACGGGTGCTCGTCGAAGATATTCATCCGGCCGGGGGCCTGGAAGAACGTGGTATCGAACGTCCGGAGGCCGTGCCGGATGTCCTCCAGCTTGAGTCCCATGCTGAAGGCCATCGCGGCCGCGAACATCGCGTTCTGCACGTTGTGCAGGGCGCGGCCCTCCAGTGTGGCCGGGATCAGATGGGTCCACAGGAGCGGGATGTGCGCGCCGCGGTCGTAGATGGTGATCATCTCGCCCTTGATGCCCGACTCACGCACCACGCCCCGGCCGCCCGCCTTGATGTGCTCGCCCACCAGGCCGTGGGTGGGGTCCATGGTCACGTAGCAGAGGTGCTTCGCCTCGGTGTAGTCCGCCATCGCCAGACAGAGCGGGTCGTCGGCATTGAGGATGGCGGTGTCCCGCGCCACTTCCACCACGATCCGCTTGACCTTGGCCAGCTCCGCCAGCGTGCCCACTCCACGGAGTCCCAGGTGGTCGGACTTGACGTTGAGCACGGCACCCACGTCGCAGTGCCGCACCCCCATGCCGGCACGCAGCAGCCCGCCCCGGGCGATCTCCAGCACCGCCACGTCGACGCCCGGATCGCTCAGCACCATGCGGGTGGCCACCGGGCCGGTCATGTCGCCGGCGACGGTGCGCTGCCCGTCGATGTACACCCCGTCGGTCGAGGTGAGTCCCACGTGGTGGCCCGCCAGCTTCTGGATGTGGGCCAGCATCCTGGCGGTGGTGGTCTTGCCGTTGGTCCCCGTCACCGCCGCGATGGGGATCCGGCTCGGCGTCCCCGGCGGGAACAGCATGTCCATCACCGGTCCCGCCACGTCGCGCGGCCGTCCCTCGCTCGGCGCCATGTGCATGCGGAAGCCGGGCGCCGCATTCACCTCGCAGATCGCGCCGCCCACGTCCTTGTACGATTCGGTGATGTCGCTGGTGAGGAAGTCCACCCCGCCAACGTCGAGCCCGATGGCCCGGACGGCGCGGACCGCCATCCCGATGTTGTCGGGATGGACCACGTCGGTGAGATCGGTGGCCGTCCCGCCGGTGGAGAGGTTGCCGGTCGACCGGAGAAAGACCCGCTCACCATCGGCGGGCACCGTCTCGCGGGTATAGCCTCGCCCGGCGAGCAGGGTGTCTGCCTGGTGGTCGAACACCAGCCGGGTGAGCACCTTCTCGTGGCCGATGCCGCGGCGCGGGTCGCGGTTCACCTCCTCTACCAGCTCTTCGACCGTGTGCACCCCATCGCCCACCACGTGTCCCGGCACCCGCTTGGAGACCGCCACCAGCTCGCCGTTGATCACCAGCATCCGGTGGTCCTCGCCGGTGATGAAGCTCTCCACGATCACGCTGCGGCTGTGCTCCCGCGCCAGCTCGAACGCGTCGCGCACCTGGGTCTCGGTGGTCAGGTGGATCGAGATCCCCCGGCCGTGATTGGCGTTGTACGGCTTCACCACCACCGGGTAGCCGATCTGCTCCGCCGCGGATACGGCGTCGTTCACCCGCTGCACCAGCCGCTGGCGCGGCACCGGCAGGCCAAGGTTGGCCAGCAGCCGGTTGGTCTCCTCCTTGTCGGAGGCGAGCTCCACGGCGATGTGCGGCGTACGGCTGGTGACGGTGGCTTGGATCCGCTGCTGGAAGCGTCCATGCCCGAACTGGATGAGGCTCTGCTCGTTGAGCCGGATCCAGGGGATCCGCCTCTCCTCCGCCGCCCGCACCAGCGACATGGTGCTCGGACCCAGCGCCCGCCGCTGGGCAAAGCGGATGAACTCGTCCCGCTCGGCCGGAAAGTCGAACCCCGCCGGGACCGAGCCCTCGGGCCGGAGGGCGGGGGGCAGCAGCGAGTGGAGCAGGGTGATCCCGAGGTGTCCGGCCTCGAGGCCCACGTCCTCCTGCTCGTACTGGTAGACCACGTGGTAGTGGCCCGGGGCACCCTGGGACCGGGTCTTTCCGAACGTCACCGGCTCGCCGGCCACGTTCTGCAGCTCGATCGCCACGTGCTCCAGAATGTGGCCCATCCAGGTGCCTTCGCCCTCGGTGAGCCGGCGGATGAACCCGCCCGGCTCCCCGTAGGAGCAGCCGTGCTCCTGCAGACCCGGCAAGGCGGCCACCAGCGCGTCGGTGAACGCCGGCCCCAGCTTCCCCGACGGCCATTCCTCCAGCTCGCCGAGATCCAGCTCCAGCCGGATCACCGGAAAGTGGGCATAGAGGCTGGGGCCCACGTAGACCGCTCTATCCAGTATGCGCATCGGACCTCACGACCCTTCTAGACCCGCTTGGCGATGATCGGCGCCGCCGCCGCCGCCCGGGTCTGCAGGTTGAACGTCGAGCCCTGGTCGAGAATGTGCAAGCGAAGGCCGATCAGACAGATGGGATCGTTCTTGCGGACCCGCGCCATGGAGGAGAACTCCAGCTCTGAGGGGTCCACGATGGTGAGCGCCCCACCACCCACGACCTCGAGTGTCTCGTCGGGACCGATGAACGCGGCGGTGTTCTCGTCCAGCCCGATCCCGATGGCGAACGGATTGTACGCCAGCGCCGTGAGCAGCCGCCCCAGCCGGTCCCGCTGGCGGAAATGCTGGTCGATCAGCACCCGGTTGGTGAGTCCCAGCCCCGGCGCCAGGGTGACGATCTTGGACCGGGGCAGCGACCCTTCCTTTCCGAACGCGATCATGTGCTCGCAGAGGAACGCCGCCCCGGCCGACGTGCCGGCCACGTGCATCCCTTCGCGGTTCCGCCGCCGCAACGCCTTGGCTACTTCGGTGCCGCCGATCATGGTGCTCAGCCGGAGCTGGTTCCCGCCGGTCAGGAAGACGCCGTTCACCTGATCCAGCAGGTCGAGCCACTCCCGGCGCTCGCAGTCGGACCGGCTGGCGATCGGGATCTCCCGCGCCTCCCCCACGCCCAGGCTGGTGAAGATCTGCTCGTAGCGGAGCCCGGTGTCGCTCAGCTCCGATGCGGTGGGGATGATCGCGATCCGGCAGTCGCCGCCGCCGCAGATAGTGGAAAACCGGCGCAGGATCTCGACGTCGCCAATCTTCTCCTCGGCCCCGCCGACCGGAATGATGTAGCCCCGCGGCGATTCCAACGCTAGCGGCCCTCGAGCCACTCGAACGTCCCCCGGACCGCCGGCGTGCCGTCACGTACATGCCAGCGGCCCCGCGCCATGACGTCCGCCGGCCGATGCTCCCGGTCCAGCACCACCAGATCGGCGTCCGAGCCGGCGGTGAGCCGGCCCTTGCGGGGCAGCCGCAGCAGCCCGGCCGGATTGCTGGTGAACGCCGGCAGCACCCGCTCGAGCGCCTGCCCGCCGGCCAGCAGCTCCGTCAGCGTGTCTCCCAGCGCGGAGGGGCGCCCCACGTCGAACGTCACCACTCGGCCTTCACCGTCGAACGTCGGGAAGCAGCCACCGCCGTCCGAGCTCACGGTGACTCGATTGGCCGGAAGCTCGGCGTCCAGGTATCTGAGCAGCGCCTCCGCGGCCGGCCAGGCATCCTCGCCCTCCTCGACTGGGAAGGCGGTCATGTCGATGGTGCAGCCGCGCTCCGCCAGTGCCAGCGCCTCGTCGAAGAGGGCCTTCCGCCGGTTCACGTGGGTCGGATTGAACACGCCGGCCGGCAGCTCGCTGCATCCGAGCGCTCGGCGCACCAGCTCGAGTCCGCGTGCGCCGTTGCCCACGTGCAGGTGGACGATCCCCGCCTTGTTCGCCATGAGCCCGCCGACGTGCGCCTCACCGGCAACGCGCAGCAGGTCGTCCAGGATGGGCTGGCTGGAGCGATGATCGCTGATCGCCACCTCGCCCACGCCGAGAATGAGATCGATGAGGACGATATCGAGCCGGACGCTGCCGGTCACCGTCGTCGGAGGGAGATGATATCCGCCGGTCAGGCAGTAGGCCGTGAGCCCTTCGGCGTTGAGGCCGCGCGCCACCGTGACCAGCTCCGCGGTCGTCCGCACCGCGTCATCGGTGCCCAGCAGTCCTACCACGGTGGTGACTCCGCCCGACGTCATGCGGCTGAGCCCGAGCGGCGGCACCCGGGTGTTGGGTCCGGCCTCGCCGCCGCCACCGGTCAGGTGCACGTGGCCATCGATCAGGCCCGGAATCACCCGGCGCCCTTCGAGGTCGTGCTCGGTCACCCCGAGCGATGCCGGTAGGGCGGGCACGTCGGTGCCGACCCAGGCCACGCGTTCGCCCGCCACCAGCAGGTGGGCGCGGCCTCGCGGCTCCGGGTCGTATAACTCGGCGTTGCGGAGGAGGTGGATCATGGCGCCCGGAAGTTAACGAAGGGCGGGAAGGACGGGAGGCGGTAAGGGCGGTAAGGTTCGTACGTGCAGGGCTTGAATTCCTTACCGTTCTTACCGCCTTTACCGTCCTTACCGCCCTTACCGCCTCCCGCCCACCGGCCTCCCATCACTTCTCCAGCCCCTCCGGCACCCCGTTGGGATACTGCGCCTGAATCGCCTCCCGGATCCGCACGATCCGATTCTCCGGATTGGGATGCGTGCTGAAGAAATCGGGCGTCCTGGGGCCTTGGGCGCTCTTTTCCAGGATCTCCATCAGCGCGACCATCGACCGCGGATCGTACCCTGCCTCGCTCATCAGCCTGACCCCCAGCCGGTCGGCCTCGAGCTCGTCCTGTCGGCCGAACTTCATGGTCACCAGCTGCCCGATCATCAGCGCCACCGCGCTGGAGTTCCGGCTCGACGGATCGTTGGGATCGTAGGTGGCGAGCACCGCCGCGCCGGTCAGCCCCTGGGTGAGCTGCTCCTTGGCGATGTGCTCCGCCCCGTGTCGCCCCACGACGTGTCCCGTCTCATGCCCCAGCACGCCCGCGAGCTCTCCCTCGCTGGTCAACCGCTTGAGCAGACCCTCGGTGATGAACACCTGGCCGCCAGGGAGCGCGAACGCATTGATCGTCTCGGGATCGTTCAGCAGGTGGAACTCGAAGCGGTAGGGACTCTTTCCGGCGGCGCTCCGGGTCACCACCCGCTCGCCCACCCGGCTGACCCGCGCCTGCGCCTCCTGGTCGGGGTCGGGCCCGCCGTACTGCTGCTCCATTTCCGGCGCGGCCTGCAGCCCCAGCGCCACCTCCTGCTCGGGGGTGATGCTGCCGACGTGCTGCTTTTCCTGGGTGATGGGATTGAAGACGCTGCTGCCGAAGTAACCGAACAGGGAGATGGCAGCGACGAAGAGGGCGATCCAGAGTCTTCCGCGCGACATGGGACGGCTCCCGGAGAGGATCGTCCCATTTACATCGGATCACCGCGCCGGGGCGGTGACCGTCCTCACCCCAGCGTGAATCCGCCCACCGCGCCGGTGAGCCGCTCCGCCGCCTCCGCCAGGTGGCCGGCCGAGGCGGAGATCTCCTCGGTCGACGCGTTCAGCTCCTGCGCGGCCGCGGCGATCTCCTGGGCGGCCGCGGCGTAGTCCTCGGTCCCGGCGGACACCTCGCGCATGCGCCCGGCGATCCCCTCGACCAGCCCGCGAACCTCGCCGGCGGACGCGGAGATCCGCCGGGTCCATTCGTCGTTGGCCTCCGCGTCCGCCGCCACGTGCATCAGGCCGTCCGCCGCCGCGTGTGCCGCGTCCTTGGCTGCCATCCCGCCATGACTCAGCCGGATGAGCCGCTCCCGCGCGGTCTGCACCCGGGCCAGCACCACCTGGACCGTCTCGCTGGTGGACGCGGCCGCCTGCGCCGCCTGGCCGGCGAGCTTCCGGACCTCTTCCGCCACCACGCTGAATCCCTTGCCTTCCTCGCCCGCCCGGGCCGCCTCGATCGAGGCATTGAGGGCCAGCATGTGGGTCTGCTTGGCGATCGCCTTGGTCTGGATGATGAACTTCTCGATCTCCTCCGAGGCCACCGCCAGCGCGTCAGCCTCGGTGGCCGCCTGCTCGACCTCCTCCGCCAGGCGTCCCAGCTCCGCCGTGCTCGCGTCCAGCCGCTCCCGGTGCGAGCGGGCCAGCCGGGCCAGTGCACCGTTGCGGTCCGCCGCCTCGACCGCTCCCGCCGCGAGCTCCTGGGCGATTCCCAGGATCCGGCTGGCGTCGTTGGCCGCGGCCCGGACCACGACCGCCTGCTGGTTGGCGCGCTCCGTCAGGTCGCCCGTGGTGCTGGCCACCTCCTGGGTGGATGCCGTCATCTGGTGGGTCGAGCTGGCGATCTCCTCCGCCATCGCGGCCGCGTCGTGCGCGTGCTGCCGGATGGTGCCGACCAGGTCCCGCAGCTTGAGCAGCATGGTGTTGAGCGAGGTGGAGAGCGCATCCTGTCCCGGTTTGCCGGTCTCGCCGTCGGTGCTCAGGTTCCCTTGCGCCACCCGGCTCGCGATGCCGGCCGCCCGCCCGGTGGGCCTCAGCACCCTTACCAGCAGCAGCCGGACCAGGGTCCACGCCGCGGCCATGCCGGCGGCGACGAAGAGCAGCGTCCCACGGATCACCGCCTCCCGGTTGCTGGTGACGGAGGCGAGCAGCAGGGCCACGATGAGGCCGAGCGGAGCCACGGCGGCGATGGCCGCGAGGTACAGGTTGGTGATGAATTTCTGGCGTGCAGAGGCCATGGCTATTCAGCGGCTCAGGTGGGAGAGACGGCCGCCATGCGGCCATGGTGAGATGCGGCGAGCTCTCCACCCAGCACCGGCCCGGTGCCGAGGAGCCGCTCCATCGCCGGGGGTGGCAATGCCGGCGCGAAGTAGTGTCCCTGCCCCAGTCCGCAGCCGAGCTCGAGCAGGGCGCCGCGCTGTTCCGCCATCTCGATGCCCTCCGCGATGGTGTGCAGCTTGAGCGTGTCGCCCAGACCGATGATGGCGCGCGCCAGTGCCGAGCGGTCGGCCCCGAGACCCACCTCCTCCACGAACGGCTTCGCGATCTTGAGGATGTCGATCGGAAAGCGCTGCAGGTAGCTGAGGGACGAGTAGCCGGTGCCGAAATCGTCGATCGCCAGGCGCACGCCCAGCGCCTTGAGCTGGCGCAGCCGCTCCAGGATGGTCTCGGTTTGCTGTGCCAGCACGCTTTCGGTGATCTCCAGCACCACGGCGGCCGGATCGATCCCCGAAGTCACCAGCGCGTTCCGGGTCTCCTCGATGATCGCGGCGTGTTGCAGCTGCCGCCCCGACATGTTGACCGAGACCGAGAGCGAATGTTGGGGATACGCCACCCGCCACGCCTGGACTTGCCGGCACGCTTCGCCCATCACCCAGCCGCCCAGTCGCACGATCAGCCCGGTCTCCTCGGCCAGGGGCACGAAGTGCTGGGGCAGCAGATGGCCGTACCGCGGGTGATCCCAGCGCACCAGCGCCTCCACGCCCTGGATCGCCCCGGTCCGGAGGACCACGATCGGCTGGTAGTGCAGGGTGAGCTGGCACTGCTCGATGGCGGTCCGGAGCGCGGCCTCCATCTCCAGCCGGTCGCGCACGTCGGCGTACATCCGGGATTCGTACGTCTCGGAGCGCCCCTTGCCCCGGCGCTTGGCGGCGTACATCGCCACGTCGGCGTTTCGGAGCAGGTCATCCGCCGTCTCGTCGCCGGCGGCGGTGGCCACGCCGATGCTGGCGCTCACCTGGATCTGGTTGCCGCTGAGCGAGAAAGGGTGAGTCATGGCGGCGGCCAGCCGGTCGAGGATGCCCGCCCGCCCGTCCGACCCGGCCACATGCTCGATCAGGATGGCGAACTCGTCCCCGCCCAGCCGCGCCACCGTATCCGCCGCTCGCGCGCAGCAGAGGAACCGCTCCGCGGCCGCGATCAGTAGCCGGTCGCCCTCGCCATGTCCCAGGCTGTCGTTGACCTTCTTGAAGTCGTCCAGGTCGAGGAAGAGGACGGTGATGGGGTTCCCCTGCCGCCGCGCCAGCGCCAGCGCGTGACTCACCCGGTCGCGGAACAGCGCGCGGTTGGCCAGGCCGGTGAGGGGATCGTGGAACGCCTGGTGGGTGAGCTGCTCCTCCAGCCGCCTGCGCTCGCTGACATCACGGGTGTTCAGCACGATGCCGCGGACCGTCGAGTCGTTCAGCAGGTTGGTGGCGAGGATCTCCGCGTGCAGCCAGGAGCCGTCCGGCTGGCGGAAGCGCCATTCCACCGGGCCGGTCACGCCGGGGCGCTTGGCGGCGTCGGTCACGAACTTGGCGGCGCGGTCCCGATCCTCCGGATGCAGGAGATCGGACACCTGCATACCGGCCAGCGCGGATGGATCGTACCCGAACACCCGGGTCGCGGCCGGGCTCACGAAGCGCATGACCCCGGTGGCGCGGATCACGATGATGACGTCGGAGGAGTGCTGCACCAGCGAGCGGAACCGCGCCTCGTTCTGCCGTGCCGCCGTCTCGGCCAACAGCCGGACGTTCTCCCGGACGGTGAGGAGCTGCCGGAACACCACCAGGGCCGTCACCAGCAGCGCGCCGAGCGCGAGCCCGCTCACCGGATCGGTCCACGGGTGGATGGCGGTCACCAGGAGCAGCGCGTAGGTGCTGCCGACGGCCAGATAGGGCAGGGGGCTCAGCGGTTGAATCTTCGGCCGAGGCGCCGCGGTCGAGACCGTGCCCGCCACCGGGCGCCGGTAGAACAGCTCGGCGCTCGCGATGAGCATCACGTAGCAGAGCAGGAACACCGCGTCGGTCCAGCTGGCGGGCCGCTCGCCGGTCTGGGCCCGGATCACGTTGAACGTGAGGTCCGCGACGATGCTCACCACCACGCCGCCGATCAGCAGCCGGAACGCCGCCCGGTTGCCGTCGATCGGCCGTCGGAGCCAGACAGTGGTGCTGCCAAGCAGCACCAGCATGCCCGCCAGCGGGTAGGCAAAGGCGAGGATCGTCACCATGATGCTGTTCCCCTCGGACGCGGCCGTGGGCCGGACCGAGAAGTACCAGATTGCCACCCCGCCGCCCACCAGCACCATCGCGGCGTCGAGCACGAACTTCCACCGCTCCAGCCGGGTGCGGCGTGCCAGCGGGAAGGAGAGCAGGGCGCTCAGCGTGAGCAGCGAGTCGGCCAGGTAGAACGGGTCGGCCCAGGTGACCGCCGGATTCCGGCTGAGCACGGTGAGGTAGAGGACCGAGATGGCGTTCCCG
Organism: Gemmatimonadales bacterium; assembly: GCA_036265815.1. Classification (NCBI taxonomy): domain Bacteria; kingdom Pseudomonadati; phylum Gemmatimonadota; class Gemmatimonadia; order Gemmatimonadales; species Gemmatimonadales bacterium. The sequence goes on along the minus strand of DATAOI010000082.1, from coordinate 14,917 downwards.
ATGAACACCATCCCGCCGCCGATCGCCAGCAGCCGGAGAGCCCGCCGGACCCCGGGGTCCAGCACCGTGCGGCGGGACGCGAGCGCGTTCAGCACCAGCACGCCCAGGTTGAGCGGCATGAAGGCGACGTTGCTGATCAGGTTGCGTATCTGGGGACTGCCCCAGTCGCTGCCCTCCCACACCAGGTACGCCACGGCGTAGCAGGCGGTGAGGAACGCCACGATGAAGGGAAAGCCGCGACGGCTCTGGGACGGTGCGGTGTCGGAGATGGAGCCCTCCAGGGTCCTGGCCCATCGCCGGTCGCCCAGTTCGTGGCGTTCTGCAACTGGCAGAGCGCTGGAGCGGGGACGGAAACTCAGCTAGGGCAGGAGGTTAGCTTGGGAACCCAGGTCGGAGTGCAAGACTTGGCAATGATGGTGCCGGAGGGATTCAGCCCAGGAGGGCCCTCCCGAGCACGCCGCCAAGGGCGATGAAGAGGAGCACCGCGGCGCCGCAGCCTTTCTTGGCGGGAGTGGAGGCGTCCGCTCCCGTGGCCAGCGCAGGTGCCGCCGCCGGGACCGCTTTGCCCGCCAGCGCGTCGGCGAACTCCGCCGCCGTGGCGAACCGCTCGGCCGGTTCCCGGGCCAGCGAGCGCATGATGGCCTGCTCGACCGCTTCCGAGATGTTGGCCATGGGGCGCAGCGGGCGGGGCGGTCCCATGAATCGGCGCATCAGGGTGGCCTGGGGAGTGGGCCCCTTGAAGGGGGCATCACCGCTGATCATCTCGTAGAGCACGCAGCCCAGCGCGAAAGTATCGGTGCGGCCGTCGATCGCCTTCTCGCCGCTGGCCTGCTCGGGGCTCATGTAGGTCGGCGTGCCCACCACCATGCCTGTGGCCGTCAGCTTCTCGGCCACCTCGCTCACCGCCCGCGCCACCCCGAAGTCGGCCACCAGCACCTGATCGCCGGAGAGCAGGATGTTCTCCGGCTTGATGTCCCGGTGCACCACGCCTTGCTCGTGCGCGTAGGCCAGCGCGCTCGCGGCAGCCTGGGCGATTCGAAGCGCCTCCGCCGGGGCGAACGGCCCATCCCGCTGGAGCCGCTCGTACACGTTCTCGCCCTCCACGAACGGCATGGCGAACCAGAGCTGGCCCTCGATGTCACCGGAGTCGAGCACGCTGAGGATGTTGGGATGCTGCAGCCGGGCCGCCACCCGGATCTCCCGCTTGAAGCGGTCGGCGCCGACGGTCTGGGCCAGCTCGGCCAGCAGCACCTTGATGGCGACGGGACGGTCGTGCTGGAGATCCCGGGCCAGCACCACGGTGGCCATGCCGCCGCGGCCGAGCTCGCGGTCGAGGGCATAGCGGTCGGCCAGGCCGGCCTGGATCAGCGCGCGGAGGTCGGGCTTCACGAGGTGCCGGCGACCAGCTTCTGGAAGCGGGGGTTCTTCCGCAACGGGTCGAACATCGGGTCGATCCGGAGCCAGCCGGGCGAGAGAGAGTAGGGGACCTTGAGCAGCGGCTCGAGCTGGTCGAGGGCCTTCTCCGGCTCACCCAGAAGTGCCAGGAAGACGGTCGTCATGCCGCCGCGGCCCAGCTCGCGCTCGATGGTGTATCGATCGGCCAACGCGGCCGCGAGCTCGCTTCGGAGATCCGGCATCAGGCGGGATCCTCTCCTCCCCCGCGGAGAACGCGGACAGTATGTCGCGAAAGTCTCGCGCGTAGGTCATGGTCGCGCTCGGGGTCGTGCAGTCCCCGTACCCGAACCGGCCAGGTCGAGCGGTCCGTCACTGCGTCAGCTTCCCTTCTCGACGGCGTGAAACGAGAACTTCTGCCCGCCCACGGACGCCTCGTACATGAGCCCGCCCTTGGCCATCGTCACGATCGCCACTCCGCTCCGGTAGGCCAGGTCACCGGACGCTCGCGCCGTGAGCGCGATCGCCGACGCCTGCGCGTCGAGTTTGAGATGCCCCAGCTTGAAGTTCTCCAGCGCGTCTGGGCCCTTGAAGAAGACCACCTCGCTGTACGCCTGCCCGCCGAGCTGGAAGCCGATGGTCACCTGGGTGAGCGTGGAGCGGCCGATCAGGTGTCCGTGCTGGTACACCCAACCCTTGCCGCGCGCGCCGCCGATGCCGATGGCCCCTTTGCCGACCGTGGGGAACACGGCGTAGCCGTAGGCCTGCGCGAACACGCGGGCCATGCCCGGGTCCTTCTCCTTGAATTTGGCGATGACGGCCGCGACGTCGGATTCGTCGCGACCGGCGGCGGCCGAGCCGGCGGCCGGCGCGGTCGGACGACCCAGGGCGAGCAGTGCGACCGTCCCGAGAGCGAGGATCTGGTTCATAGGGCGGCCACGCCGCGTCTGAGGTGGGAGCAGCAACGCCGAATAATAGCCCTCCACCACGTGCGCGCCAGGGTGGCGGCCCGGGCCCTCTGGGCTGCTCCTAACCTTCTGAGGGCGATGAGCTTATCACTGCCCCGCCGGCCTGGAGCGTCAGCCTGGCCCTGAGGCGCCGGCCGGCGTCCTCCCGGACGAGCCTCAGGATCTCCCGGCGAATGAGCAGGATGCCGGGCGAGAGCAGCGACCAATAGCGGCGGAACCGCTCGCGCGAGTGCGGGTCCGTGGTGGCAACCCGCGTCTCGGTGCTGAAGATCGAGCTGTCGAGGCCGGTCGGGTCGACCTTCATCGTCCAGACGATTTTGGCGTAGCCGGGCTGGTGGAAATCCGCAAACTCATCGGGTGGCAGGCCGCGGAACACGACGTTTGCCTCCCACGGCTGGGTCACCGCACCCATCACCAGCTCGTGTCCCGGCTCGTCCGCGAGCATGCGCCAACCCAGGGCGAGCGCCTCGCTCAGGAAAGTCTGCTGCACACGACCCCTCGGAGGCTGCGCGCCCATCAACAGCTCGCGCCCCCTGAAGATCGCCCGGACCAGGCCGGATCGCTGCAGGTCGAGATCGCGCGCCGCGGTATAGGTCATGTCGGCCGGGGCCGCAACCTTCGTCTCGTGCAGCTCCCGCACCTCGTAGGTCGGCATGAACCGGTCGACCAGCGGATCGGGGCGGCCGAGTACCGACGTCCGCTTGCCATACCGCAGCCAGGTCATGCCGACGTAGCCCAGGCCAGCCAGCGCCACCGTTGCGGCTCCCGCCCCGATGACCCGCCCTGCGCGGCGCTTCACTTGGGAAGCAGCGCGCTGAGGGTGACGCCGAGATAATACGGCCACAGGAGAATGCCTAGCACCGCCTTCCAGAACGTGAGGTGCAGCAACCCGATGGTGAAGAGCCAGGCCCAGACCCACACCACGCCCGCCAGGCCCTGCTGCTCGATGCGGATTCGTTCGGTGTTCATCGGAAAGTGCCCCGTCCGTTAGGGAAAACCACGCGCCAGAGCACGCTACACCGGAACTGGCGAAGCTCGCTTGAATCACCCATGAAGATTTGTTTAGTGGGGCAGTAACTCACGCTGCTGATAGACCTTGCCGTTGCGTATCACCAGCCGGATCCGACGCACGTTCCGGCTGTCGGCCGTGGGATCCGCCTCGAACACCACCACGTCTGCACGCTTGCCCGGCGCGATCGAGCCGATCTCCCCGTCGAGCGCCATGGCGCGGGCGGCGACGATCGTGGCAGACGCGAACACCGCCGCGGCCGGCATCCCCGCCTGCTGCATCGCTTCCATCTCCCGGTACACGCTCGGCCCGTGCGCCGTGCCGGGGTTTCCCGCGTCCGTCCCCATCGCGATCGGGATCCCCGCCTCATACAACCGCCGGAGGTTGTCCGCACCGGTGTCGCGCTCCCGCTTCGCGTCCGGTCCCTGCCAGTACGCGTTGCCCTGGGCGCGCAGCGAGTTGGGAAGCACCGTCTCGAGCTTGTGCCGTGCGCCGGGATCTATGCAGTCCAGTGGATAGCGCAGCCCCGGCGATCGCCCGGCGAAGACATCGGCATAACCCTCGAGCACGCTGAGCGTCGGGATCACGATGGTGTGATTTCGCTTGGCCGCGCTCAGGAACTCGTCATCGACCGTCCCCGTGAACACGTCGTGCACCAGCACTACCGCGCCCGCCTCTAGTGCGTCCTTCGCCTGGGGCAGCTCGGTCGCATGTACGATGAGCCGGAGCCCCGCCTTCCGCGCCTCCTCGCCGGCCAGCATGAGCATCGCCTTGGCATGCGCATGCCCCGAGTCGGGCACCTGGATGTACCAGACCTTGAGCGCCTCGGCACCCTGCCTCTGGTGCTCGCGAACGGCGGCCTGGACCGTCGCGCTGTCGCTCATGTAGTCGAACTGTCCCCGCATCTGCGAGTCGACTTGGATGGTGGCGAGCAGCGGCCCGGCGGCCTCGAGGCGGGGCGCGTCGCTCGCGACACGACTCGCCCGAGCCACCTCATAGGTCCAGGGGAATCCGCCCACGTCGAACACGCTGGTGACACCGCTGCAGAGGTTGGAGCGGTGGAACCGCTCCGGGTGAGACGCCAGGTCGCGAACCACCGAGTCGTAGGGATACTGCGAGCGCAGGTCGATCGCGTCGGGTCTCCCGTCCACCCAGCCGGTCTGGGAGTAGTGCACGTGGGCGTCGATCAGGCCTGGGCCCACGTACGTGCCCTGAACCGAGAGCTTGGTCGAGCCCTTGGGAGGCGCACACTCCGCTGTCGGTCCGGCGCATGAGATTCGGTCGCCCTGCAGGACCACTGTGGCGTTTGGAATCGGCGGAGCGCCCGGATTGACCAGCGTGCCGCCAACCAGGGCGACGGCACCAACCGGCGTGGCGGCGGGCTCGGGTGCGGACGCGGTATTTCCTGGCCGGCACGCGAGAGCCAGGACGAGGAGCGCTGCACCCGCCATGCGGTCTATCATGGAGTTCTCCATTGGGGAGGAACGGATCGCCGGTGTAAAGCTACAGCGTGCCTGCCCGCTCAGCCTAGACGTCTAACTGCCTTGAAAGTGGGCTTTCCTTGAAGGTCTTCTGGTGAGAGTTTGGTGTGGTGAATTGTGAAATCCGCCGGCCCCGTGCCGGGTGCGTTCTTGACACGTACTAAGGAGCGAGATCATGGCTGCACCCCAACCGATCACCCCGTGCCTCTGGTTCGACAACCAGGCCGAAGAGGCCGCCCGCTACTACACCGGCATCTTCAAGAACTCCAAAATCGGCAAGATCTCCCGCTACGGGGAGGTTGGCCGTGAAGTGCACGGGCAGGCCCCCGGCACCGTGATGACCGTCGAGTTCGAGCTCAACGGCCAGCCGTTCACCGCCCTCAACGGCGGCCCCATCTTCAAGTTCACCGAAGCCGTCTCCTTCCAGATCATGTGCCGGACCCAGGAGGAGATCGATCACTACTGGAACAAGCTCTCCCAGGGCGGCGACAAGAACTCCCAGCAGTGCGGCTGGCTCAAGGACAAGTACGGGCTATCCTGGCAGGTGGTGCCCACCGTACTGGCGGAGATGATGAGCGACCCGAATAAGGAGAAGGCGGGGCGGGCGATGCAGGCGCTGCTGCAGATGAAGAAGCTCGACATCGCCGAGCTCGAGCGGGCGTTCGAGGGAGAGACGGCCGGAAGCCGGCGCTGACGAGTGGCCGCACGCCGAGTCGAAGTGCTCGGCGTGCGGCTGGCTCATCACCCTACGCGGTCCCCGCCACCAGCTTCATGAACCGCGGATTCTTCCGCAGCGGGTCGAATGTCGGATCGATCTTGAGCCACCCCGGCGAGAGATAGAACGGGATCCGGAGCAGCGGCTCGAGCAGGTCGAGCGCCTTCTCGGGCTCGTCCACGAGGATGTAGATCCGCACCAGCTGGAGCTGATTGTACGGTCCGCCGTACGCGTCCTTGGAGATCGGGGCCTGCGCCACTCCCCGCTCACCCTCCCTGATCGCCTCCGCTTTGCGTCCCAGGTAGGCCAGGGCGACACCGAGCAGCGGATGGCTCTGCGCATCGTCAGGCGTGAGCTTCAGCGCCTCCTCGAAGGCTCGCCGGGCGGTGTCGGCGTATGCTCGCATGCGAGCTTCCTGGCCGCGGAGCCTATACGTTCCGGCCAGCGTCAGGCCCCAGGCCCCGCGGTTGTCGTCGAACGGCGCGGGGGTCAACCGGAGCAGCAGGTCCTGCTGCGACTCGCTTAGGGCCCAGTACGTGTCCCAGTAGTTGGCCATGAAGGCGACGAGCCCAATCGGGTCCACGCCTTTGGCGTTCTGCAGACTGGCGCGGGCTCCGGCAAGGTCCCCCTGAGCCAGGGCCACCATGGCTCGGTTCTGCAGCAGGCTCAGATTGTCCGGCGCGATGGCGAGCCCCCGTTCGGTCGCCTCCTGCGCCTCCGGATATCGCCTGAGCCAGAGCAGCGCGCGGGCCATCCGGCGAATCGGAAACACCGACCTCGGATCCAGGGTCGCGGCACGCTGAAAGAGCGCCAGCGCGGAGTCCATTCGTCCGAGGCTCTGCTCGACGATCGCGCTGCCGGCCAGCAGGTCGGAGTTGGCGGGTGTGCGTTGCAGGCCGCCCGCGTACTGCTCCAGTGCCCGAGCGAAGTCACCGACCACCAGGTTGTAATAGTCACCCAGCGCGAGATGCGTCTCGCCGGCGTCCGGTCCGACGGCAGCGGCGCGTTGTGCCCCCGCCAGCGCCGCGCCGGCATCTCCGCCATTGCCCGATCCGTTGTAGTACAGGGCCGAGTGCGCCCGCGAGAGCTCCGCCCAGGCCCCGACGAACCCGGAGTCGAGCGCCACTGCCCGCTCGTAGTAACCGATCGCCTGCCGCAGCTTGCCTGGATCCGATTCGCCCAACCTCGCGGACGCCTCTTCGCCCTTCAAGAACGCGTCATACGCCGCGATGCTCTGCGTCGGCTTCTGGGCCAGTGCCTGCCGCTCGCCGGCACCGAGCGCCACATTGAGCGCCTCCGCGACATTGCCGGCGATGTCGGCCTGGACCTGGAACACGTCCGTGATCGCCGCGTTGAACGGCTGCTGCCACCGGGCCGTGCCGGTCGAGACCTGGATAAGCTCCGGGCTCACCTGCACCCGGTTCGTCCCATCGCGCTTCTCCCACCGAACCTTGCCCACGACGAGATACTGCACCCCCAGCTCCTGTCCGATCTGCTGCGGCGTCTTGCTGGCATGCTTGTACTGGCTGGAGCTGTTGGACGCGATGACCTCTAGGCCGGGCAGCCCCGTGAGCTTGCCGCGAACCGCATCGGTCACCCCGTCCGCGAAATACTCCTCGTCGGGACTGCCCAGATTCTCGAACGGCAGAACGGCGACGAACTTGGGACCCTTGCCCGTGTCCTCAACGCTCCGGTGGGCCCGTTGCCAGACGAGCATCCCCATCGTCGCGGTGACCAGGAGGCCAAGCACGAAGGTGACGGCCGCGTTGACCCGGCGCGGCGAACGCGCGGGGGCCGTGGCGGACGTTGCCGGTGGTGGGATGGGTGGGGCGCCTGTCGTCACGGAGGCGAGCGGCCGGGTCCCGGGCTCGAGTGCGCGCGCGAGCTCGGCCGCCGTGGCGAACCGATCTGCCGCTGTCCGCGCCAGCGCCCGCTGGAGCGCCTGCTCCACCTGCTCCGGCACTGTCTCGCGCAGCAGCCGCACCGGCCTTGGCGTCTCCATGAACCGCCGCGCGATCATGGCTTGCGCGGTGGGGGCCGCGAACGGCGTCTCCCCCGCCAGCATCTCGTAGAGCACCACGCCGAGGGAGTAGATGTCGGTCCGCTGGTCGAGATCGCGCTGGCCGCTCGCCTGCTCCGGGCTCATGTAGGCCGGTGTGCCCACGGCCAGCCCCGTCTCGGTGAGCTTCTCGTCCCCCGCGCCCAGCGCCCGCGCGATCCCGAAGTCCGCCACCAGTGCGTGCGTGCCAGCCAACAGAATGTTCTCGGGCTTGATATCCCGGTGGATGATCCCTTCCTCGTGCGCGTAGGCCAGCGCGTCGGCGGCCTCGCGCGTGATGCGGAGCGCATCTTCCACCGGGAGCTGCTTCTCGCGGGTGAGTCGGTCGCGCAGGCTCTCGCCCCGGACGAAGGGCATGGTGAACCAGAGGAGCGGCGGCGCTCCGGGCACCGCGACCTCGCCAGAGTCGAGGACGGTCAGGATGTGGGGGTGCTGGAGGCGAGCGGCCAGCCGAATCTCGCGGAGGAAACGCTCCGGCCCGAGCGAGGCGGAAAGGTCAGCGTGCAGAACCTTGAGCGCCACCGGCCGGTCGTGCCGGAGATCGCGGGCGAGGTAGACCGTGGCCATGCCGCCGCGGCCGAGCTCGCGCTCGATCGCGTAGCGGTCGCGCAGCGATTCTACCAGTCCTCGGACCGGCTCGGCCATGCCGCAGCTCGATTGTAGAGGGGAGAGAGCCACCCAATAATAGCCCAGCTCGGAACCGGCGCCAGTGGCAGACGCGGCCCGGGTGTGCTAGTAACTCTCCAACCCGCCTGCCTTTACGCGTCAGGGATTGGGTCACCCTCAGGTAACGCGGAGGCCACGGGCACCTGCGATCATGTCGGTGTTCGCCGTCGCGGTTCAATCCGACAGGGGAGGCTCCCATGATGCGAAGTATCAGGCGGCGCTACAGCTCGGCGGTTCTGCTGGTCAGCTGGCTGTCCGGGTGCAGCAGCTGGCAAGCTCCGAACGTCGCTCCCGAGAGAGTACTCCAGGATTCAAACCTGGTGAGGAAAGGCGTCCGCGTCACCACGCTGGACGGGCAGCGGTTCAAGCTCGACCATCCCGCGCTCAGGGCCGATACCCTGACCGGCACGCGCGACACGACAGCCGTCGCCATCCCACTGGGGCAGGTCCGGGAGCTGGATGTCAGGCGCCCGAGCGCGCCGCGCACTGCCTTGCTCGTGGGGGGATCGCTGGTGGGTGCGGCCGCAGCGACGCTGGGCGTGCTGTGCATCGTCTTCTGCGGATACACCGACTAGTGCGCGTAGCCCGCACCCAAGCGGGCAACTCCTCACCCCGACATGGGCGAGTGGGTGGCGAACCGGGGCCGATGGCAGCAACCTGACGGCGCTGCTAAGTTCCATCTCTCTACACCCCGAACCAGACGACACGATCGCCCATCCGACCAGCACGCTCCCGCGGGCTCTGGCCGGCCGGGTGAGCCGTGCGGAGGGATCTTCACCCTCGATGACCCAGCCGCCGTCCCGCCTGGCCGACGCCGTAGCCGATCTCTACCGTCTCGAACGCGAGCTGGGGGCGGGCGGCATGGCCACGGTCTATCTCGCCGAAGACCTCAAGCATCACCGCCACGTCGCCATCAAGGTGCTCAAGCCCGAGCTCGCCGCCGTGATCGGCGCTGAGCGGTTCCTCCGTGAGATCAATACCATCGCCACCCTGCAGCACCCCCACATCCTGGGTCTGATCGACAGCGGCGAGGTCAACGGCACCGCCTACTACGTGATGCCGTTCGTCGAAGGAGAGTCTCTTCGCGACCGGCTCAACCGCGAGAAGCAGCTGCCGATCAATGATGCCGTGCGCCTCGCCACCGAGGTGGCCAGTGCCCTCGACTATGCCCACCGCCACGGCGTGATCCACCGCGACATCAAGCCGGAGAACATCCTGTTGCACGATGGCTCCGCGCTGGTGGCCGACTTCGGCATTGCGCTCGCCGCGAGCAAGGCCGGCGGGACCCGGATGACCGAGACCGGCATGTCGTTGGGCACCCCGCACTACATGAGCCCCGAGCAGGCCATGGGCGAGCGGGAGATCACGGCGCGCTCCGATGTCTATGCCCTGGGATGCGTCACCTACGAGATGCTGGTCGGGGAGCCGCCGTTCACCGGGCCCACCGCCCAGGCCATCGTCGCCAAGATGATGACCGAGGAACCGCGCTCGCTCACCATGCAGCGCCGTACCATCCCGCCTTACGTTGATGCCGCGGTAGGCGTCGCGTTGTCCAAGCTCCCCGCTGACCGCTTCGCCAGTGCGGCGGAGTTCGCCGGTGCGCTGAGGGACGAGACGATGGTTCGGCGGTCAGGAGGAACGGAAAGGACTATCAGCCGCGCGTCGTCCCGCTTCCCCGTGTCCCCGGTGCCGTCGTTCCGCCGTTCAGTTATTGGGCTCTCTGTCGCACTCGTCATCACCGGGGCACTCGCCCTCTGGGGCTGGCTTGGGCGCGCTCCCAGGGGCAGCGTGAGTCGCCAGCGGGTGGCGCTGTGGAATCATTCGTTCGGGCAGTTTCTCGCCCCGGGGCTCGAGCACCTGATCACCCAGGCCGCGATCGCTCCTGATGGCTCGAGCATCGTGTTCGTCGATTCCGTCGGCAATACCAGCCTGCTGTTGCGGAAGCGACGGGATGAGATCGAGCCCGCTCCACTGGCTGGAACGGAGGGCGGCGTCTCGCCCTTCTTCTCACCCGATGGGAGGTGGATCGGGTATCTGACGATCGACGGACGGTTGCGCAAGGTGCCGGTCGAAGGCGGCGGTTCGATTACCCTCGCAAACTCCTCGAATTCGGGCTACCTCGGCGCGACCTGGCTGGCTGATGGCACGATCGTCTACGTCGGCCAGGAACAGGAACTTCGCCGGGTGTCGGCCGACGGTGGGGAGAGCCGGGTGGTGAGGCGAAGCAGCTCGACCGATCGAGTCAACATCGCCACCCTGCAGGCGTTGCCCGGCAGCCGCGGCGTCCTCGCCACGGTCTGCCCGGGGAACTGCGGCATCGAATCCTCGATCTACGTCTTCGATTTCGCCGCCGACAGCGGTCGGATGATCGTGCCGAACGCGGCCGGCGCATGGTATTCACCGAGTGGTCACCTGCTCTACACCGATCGCACCGGCGGCCTCTACGCCGCGTCGATCGATCTCAAGCGGCTCGTCCTCACCTCTGGCGTGGTCCCGGTGCTCGAGGATGTGGCGCCGGTCAGCTTCAGCTTGTCGCCGTCCGGCACCGCGCTCTACTCCGTCAAAGGCGGCAGTGCGTCGTCCGAGCTGATGTGGGTTGCTCGGGACGGTCAGGCCGTTCCACTCGACACCGCCTGGCAGGCGGACTTCCATTATCCCGCGCTGTCTCCGGACGGCAAGGCGCTCGCGGTGAGTGTGCGAGACGGTTCGACCCAGCTCTGGATCCGGCGGGCCGACGGGACTCGTCAGAAACTGTCGCAGACCGGGACGGTGAACTGGCGCCCCTCCTGGGTGCCGGATGGCAAGGCGCTGGTGTACCTGTCGAACATGAACGGCGCCGGCGGTCAGGATGCCTACGATGTGTATCAGGTGCCGGTAGACGGCAGCACCGCGCCGGTGCGGCTGCTGCACCATACCTTTGGTCTTTGGGAAGCCGAGCTCTCGCATGATGGAGAGTGGCTGGTCGTACGCTCGGACGAAGAAGGAGATATCGGCCATATCCGCGCCCGGCGACTTCGAGGCAGTGATACCGCGCTGGTCCCGCTGGTAGTGGGAAAGGACCAGAGCAACGAGGCCTCGCTCTCACCCGACGGTCACTGGCTGGCCTACTCGCTGCTGACAAGCGGGCGACGAGAGATCTACGTCACCTCCTTCCCCAATCCCACGTCCACTCACGTCGTCTCCCGAGACGGCGGGTCCGAGCCACGCTGGGCCCATAGCGGCCGGGAGTTGTTCTTCCGAGGCCCGCGACGGATGATGGTGGTCGAGGTGACGCCCGGATCGACCTTCACCTCTGGAAGTCCGCGGCCCTTGTTCGATCTGTCCGGCTACCGTGCCGCCCGAAACCGCCAGGAATACGATGTGGCGCCCGACGACCGCCACTTCCTGATGATCCGGGAGGCGAGCGAGGAGGCGGGTCGGAATGTGATCTACGTCGAAAACTGGCTTGATGAGTTCACCGCCAACATGAAGGCGCGACGCTGAGTCAGGCGCTTCCCTCTTTAGCCCCCTCCATTAACGCTAACGCTTCTTGGCCTTCGCCTTAGTCTTGGCTTTCGCCTTCGCTTTCGCCTTGGCCTTCGCTCTCGACTTGGGCTGAACCCGCTCGGGAAGCTTCGCCTTTCCGGTTTCCCGATTCCACTCCTCGAATGTCTCCTCCGAGATCTCTCCCTTGACCAGAAGCTCGGCGAATTTTCTGCGCTGGGCCTTGCTCTTGAATGGCATGCTCACTCCAGCTGTCTTGTAGCCGTGCTCCGGGGAAGCAGAGGTTGGTCGGTCAGTTGGGTTGCCCTGGAGCGGCGGTCGTCCCCTCGACCAGCTTCCGGAACCGCGGGTTGCTCCTGAGCGGGTTGAACGTAGGATCGATCCGGAGCCACCCGGGCGAGAGATAGTACGGCAACTTGAGCAGCGGCTCGAGCTGGTCCAGCGCCTTGTCCGGCTCACCCACCATGATGTAGATCCGGGACAGCTGGAGTTGATTGTAGGCCCCGCCATACGCGTCCTTCGAGATCGGGGCCAACGCCAGCCCCCGCTGTCCCTCGCGCACTGCCTCAGCCTTCCGGCCCATGTAGGCCAGGACGACACCTAGGAGCACGCGATTCTGTCCGTTGTTCGGATCAGCGCGTAACAACGCCTCGAACGCGATGCGGGAGGAATCGGCGTAGGCCCGCGCGTGCAACGCATCGCCGTGGAGCGCATAGGCCTGGGCCAGCGCCAGTCCCCATCCCGCCCGATTGTCGTCGAACGGTCCCGGCGTGAGCCGGCGCAGAAGCGCCTGCTGTTCGTCATTCAATACCCAGTAGAGATCCCAGAATGTGGCGGTAAAAGCCACCAGCGTGGTCGGCTCCACCCGAGTGGCGGCGGCGGCGAGCACGGACCGTGCTCCCTCGAGGTCGCCTTGGGCCAGGAAAGTCATCGCATGAGTCTCGATGACATCCAACGACGTCGGGGCGATCTGGAGTGCCCGCTCGCCGGCCTCACGCGCCTCGGGATAGCGCCGGAGGAACAGGTACGCGCGATCCAACCGCCGGGCCGTGAGAACCGAGCGCGGATCGATGCGGCTTGCTTGCTGGAGGTGCTCGAGCGCATCCGTCCAGTGGCCGGTGCTCTGCTCGGCCAATGACGCCGACGCGAGCAGCTCGGCGTCGTTGGGAGAAAGCCGCCGCCCCGCTGCGTACTGGTCGACGGCTCGTCGAAAATCCCCCGAAGCGGCGTAGTAGTCGCCCATGGCCAGATAGCCGGCCGAGCTGGTGGGTGCGAGAACAAGCGCGCGCTCCGCGCCGACGCGGGCGAGGCTTCCGTCGAGTGACGAGCCGCCGGTGCCGGCGATCGTCGAGCGCGCTCGCGAGAGCTGAGCCCAGGCGGTCGCGAACGTGGAGTCGAGCGCCACAGCCTGCTCGTAGTATCCAGCCGCCCGCCGCAGCGTCACCGGATCAATGGTGCTGAGGCGGACACTGATCTCTTCGCCTTTGAGAAAGGCGTCGTACGCCGGCAGACTGGCGGTCGGCCTTGCCGCCAGGGTCTGGCGCTCCGCGCTACCGAGCGCCACATCCAGCGCCTGGGCCACGCGTCCTGCAATGTCGGTCTGGACCTGGAACACGTCGGTCACCGCCGCGTCGAAGGGCTCCTGCCACCTGGCAGTCGAGGTGGAAACCTGGATCAGCTCGGGGCTCACCCGCACCCGGCTGGCGCCACCGCTCTTTTCCCAGCGCACCTTCCCCACGAGCAGGTAATCCACGCCCAGTTCCTGCCCGATCTGCTCGGCCGACTTCACGGTGCCCTTGTACTCTGTCGAGCTGTTGGACGCGGTCACCTGCAACCCCGGCAGTGCCGTCAGCTTCCCGCGGACCGCGTCCGTGACGCCATCGGCGAAGTACTCGTCCGCCGCGCTGCCCAGGTTCTGGAACGGCAGGACCGCGAGGCGTCGGGGGCCGTTCTCTTCGCGAGCGGGAGGCCCATGCCGTTTGAGCCACCCGAAGAGCAGTCCGAGCCCCAGCAGGAACCCGAGGCCAAGCGACGTGGCGGCGACCGGGACCCTGCGCCTACCGCGCGGGCGCCCGCCGGTGGTCGCGGGCGATGGGGCGGGAGCGGGGGCCGCGGCTGTCCTCACGGTAGGAACTGGTGCCGACACGTTTGCACCGAGCGCACGCGCGAACTCCGCCGCGCTGGCGAACCGATCGGCAGCCGTGCGCGCCAGAGCTCGCTGCACCGCCTGCTCGACATGCTCCGGCACTGCGTCGCGGAGCTGCCGCAGGGGGCGCGCCGTCTCCATGAACCGCCGGGCGATCATCGCCTGCGACGTCGGCGCGTCGAACGGCGTCGCACCGGCCAACATCTCATAGAGCACGGTCGCCAGGCTGTAGATGTCGCTCCTGGGATCGAGATCCTTGTCACCCGCGGCCTGCTCGGGACTCATGTAGGCCGGCGTGCCCACCGCCATGCCGGTCTCGGTGAGTTTCTGGTCGCTTGCCTGGGTGAGCGCCTTGCCGATCCCGAAGTCGGCGACCAGCGCATGGCCCTCGCTGAGGAGGATGTTCTCCGGCTTGATGTCGCGGTGGATCACCCCATGACGGTGGGCATAGTCGAGCGCGTCGGCCGCCTCACGGGTAATCCGAAGGCCTTCATCGACCGAGAGCTGCTTCTCGCGTGTGAGGCGCTCGCGCAGACTTTCGCCCTCGATGTACGGCATGGTGAACCAGAGAATCGGCGGACTGCCCGGCGGTCCCGCGATCTCACCCGAGTCGTGCACCGTGAGGATGTGCGGATGCTGGAGCCGGGCGGCCAGCTTGATTTCCCGCTGGAAACGCTCCGCGCCCAGTGCCACAGCCAGCTCGGCGTGCAGCACCTTGAGCGCGACCGGGCGGTCATGCCTCACGTCCTGCGCCAGGTAGACCGTCGCCATGCCGCCGCGGCCCAGCTCACGTTCCAGCGCATACCGTCCGGCGAGGGCGGCCTCCAGCGCGACGCGAAGCTCGGCGCTCACGCGGTGCCCGCCACCAGCTTCTGGAACCGCGGGTTCTTGCGCAGCGGCTCGAACGCCGGATCGATCTTGAGCCACCCCGGCGACAGGTAGTACGGCATCTTGAGCAGCGGCTCGAGCTGATCCAACGCCTTCTCCGGCTCGCCGAC
>DATAOI010000081.1 GCA_036265815.1 Gemmatimonadales bacterium | reverse complement strand
GGGCCGCGCCAGTGCCAGGGATGCCGTCGAGGTCGACTGAGAGCCCGCCGAACGTCTTGAGGTGGAGCATTTTGCCCCGTCTGACCGGTCTTTGACCGGCCTCTCACCGAGTGCCTCTAACTTAGCCCCCGTTCCGCGAAGCCGCTAACCCAGCGGGATTCCCCCAGGGGCTCTTTCTCTCGATTCAGGAGACACTCCAATGATCCGCCGCCATCTCATCGCCAGTGCCATCGTCGCCGCTGCCGTCACCACCGCCTGCTCGGATACGATGGCTCCGCGGGACCTCGCCTCCGAAGGTTTGTCTGCGTCCTCCTCGCGAAGCGGGACTTTCCATGTAGAGAAGGAGTGCTCGACGTACACCGGCCAGGCCGGCGACATCTGCACCATCACGTCCTCGAGCCTCAAGGAGATCGAGCCCGGCTCGAGGGTCATCTATGCAGACGCCGTGAGCAGTGGGGGTATCCTCGACACTGACGTCCGGCTCGACGTGCCGGGGCCGGGAAACAACGCCGCGTTCGGGCATTGCACCGTCGATCTCAACAACATCGATGGAACGACTGGGTGCGTGTTCTCGGGCGGGACTGGGAAGTTTCAATTGTTCCATGCGAGCGTGGTCCTTACGCCTGTGGGCGGCGCCGTGCTCGCCTGGGACGGGACGTACAGCTTCAGTCCACGGGATTGAACCGAGGTCGAGAAGACGGCTCCGCAACCTGGGAAGCCTGCGGAGCCGTGTCGCAAAACAGGCCCTCGATGTCGCGTTTGAGCCCTATTGGAGTTGTGCCCAGCCGCTAGCATTGAAGCCCTGGCTTCTCTGGCGCTCAATGCCTGTTTCCCTGCTCGACACCACCATGGTCACCGCCCTGGGTCGCATCGCCCTCGGCGCACTCCCCGGCACCGTCGTCTACGCCGACCGGGAGCCGCGATCGCCCGGCCCCGTGCAGGTCGGCCCCGAGGTGGTCCGGGCCGAGCATCCCACCCTGCTGGTTTTTCGCGACGAGATGCCGGGCGCCAACTGGATGCACCCGAGCACCTATGCGCTGGTCGATCTCGTCACCCGTGAGGTCCTGACCCTGGTCGCCTCGGACCGACCCCCGGTCTTCGGCACCCTTCCGGACACCTGGATCGTGGTCAGCGACGCCGACGGCCGGGCCGACCTGGTCAGGCGTACCGGCGTCTCAAGCCCCCCTGAACAACCTGCCCCGTAGGAGGACCCATGACCGCATACCACCGGCAGGAGCTCGCCTCCGAACGTCTCCTGGAGACCGTCAAAGCAGAGGCGTTCGCGACGCTCACGCCGCGGACTTCGACGGCGACCCAATTGAGCATTGTCCCCCGCATCTACCCTGAGGGGCATACGCTGCGGCTCGTCGACCGGGTGATCCGGGTCCCCGAGCCTGCCCTCCTCGTCTTCGTCGATCAGATGCCGGGCGCGAACTTCGGCCACCCGTGCCGCTATCATTTTCACTCGCCTCGCGACGGCCGACTCATCTCGGTGGAAGAGGCGTTGTTCCCGCCCGAGGTCTCGGACCCGAAGACGGTCCGGGAGTCGTTCCACACGCCCCTCACCCCGGACGTCGCCCGGCCGAGCATCTACGGCGCCATCGACTGGCAGAAGGTGCACCCATGGCCATGGGTCATCGACGACAACCGCTACGCCCTCCTGTTCACCAGTCAGATCAGCAACCGCCGGCATGTCGAGGACCTCGAGTTCGCCTACCGGATCCTCCGGCACCGCTTCGGCTTTGC
Organism: Gemmatimonadales bacterium; assembly: GCA_036265815.1. NCBI lineage: Bacteria > Pseudomonadati > Gemmatimonadota > Gemmatimonadia > Gemmatimonadales > Gemmatimonadales bacterium. Next base: position 12,598 of record DATAOI010000081.1, on the reverse strand, counting down.
CGCCGCCAACATTCGCGTGCTGTGCTACGACGGTAGCATCGGTGCCACGGACGCCAGCGCGGCGGACATGGCAACCTGGGTCGGCGACGGGACGGCGTATGAAATGCAGGTCAACGCCCCAGCCACCAAGGCCGACCTGCAGTCGACGCTCACCGATCTGAGCAATCGGATGGGACCCGACAGCCTGCTCTTCGTGCACGCCAACAATCACGGCTCGCCCACCGGCTTGTGCATCGACAACTCCTCGGTCCTCACGCCCGTCGAGTGGGGCACGATGCTCAGCGGCATGAACAAGTTCGGCACCCTCGTGGTGACGATGGAGCAGTGTTATTCGGGTGCGTTCAGCCAACCGACGCTCTACTACAGCACCGCGAGCCGGACATCGTTCGCGAGCGCGGTGCCGGCGGACAAGGTGAGCGCCGGTGCGACGCACTTCGACCCGTGGGCGCAGGTATGGCTCGAGAGCCTCAACGGCGCGACGGTGTACGGCGCGAGCCTGGCGCACAACCCGGATGCCAACAGCAACGGGCGGATCAGTGCGCGCGAGGCCTTCGACTACTCCGACGCCTACGACACCGCGAGCATCGACGACCCGCAGTACGCCGACTCACCCAGCGGGTGTGGCTACCACATCTATCTGACCAAGGCCCCGTCGCTGCTCGACATCGTGCGTGAGCTGAGCAAGTCCTTGAAGGCCGTCGAGAAGCAGCTGGTGAAAAAGCCGCCGCCGCCCGACCCGGCGCCCGACTGGGCCGGCGAGCTGATGCCCTCGTTGACCATGGTGAACGCTCTGGCCCAACGGGTGGAGCTGGAGGCCGTTGCCGAGAAGGAGGTCCCGCAAGCAAAGGTGAGGACCGGCAAGGGTTCGCTCGCGGGCGCTCGTTCGTAGCGCCGGCGCGCGAGTGCACGACGCGCCACCCCGGCACCTGCCGGGGTGGCGCTTCGGCCTTGTGGGTGGCGGGCAGGTTGCCCGTCGTGGTCGCCCCTGCCACGTTTCAGACCCACCCTGCACCCTGCCCCCAGAGGGCCATTCGATGGCCGCCATTAGTACGTTTGACATCTATAAGATCGGAGTGGGCCCCTCCAGCTCTCACACACTCGGCCCGTGGCGGGCGGCTCAGCGAGCGGTGCGGCGCTGGCAGGAGCTGGATGTCTTCGACTCCGTCGCGCGTGTCCAAGTCGACCTCTACGGCTCCCTCGCGAAGACCGGCCGGGGACACATGACAGATATGGCCGTCATGCTCGGCCTTTCGAACGCCGACCCCGTGAGCTGCGACACCTCGGCCATCCCCGCCAGGATCGAGGCGATCCGCCGGTCGCGGACCATCATGCTTGGGGGCCACCGCCCCGTTCGCTTCGATCCCGACGCCGACTGCCACTTCAACTCCCGGGTCAGTCTCCCCCGACATCCCAATGGGGTGAGCTTCACCGCCATCCTGGCGGACGGGACCAGCCATCTGGAGACCTACTACTCCGTCGGGGGCGGCTTCATCGTTCAGGAGGGCGACTCCGATGACGCAGGTTCCTCCCTCACGCTCCCCTTCCCGATCGAATCGGCGAAGGACCTGCTCGGCTACTGCAAGGCGCACGGCCTGACCGTACCGGAGGTCGTTTGGCGAAATGAGCTCGCCTGGCGAACACCGGAGGAGATTCACCAGGGGCTGGAAGCAATGTGGCAGGCGATGAAGGACTGCGTCTTCCGCGGATGTCACACCCGCGGCGTGCTGCCCGGAGGGCTGGGGGTGGTCAGGCGAGCCGCTGGACTCAGCAGGGACATGCTTGGTGGCAAGAGCTGGCCGGACGCCGACTCGTGCTCGAGGCGATCCGGAGCCGCCGCCCGGCATTCCAGGAAACCCTCGCCTGGGTGAGCTGCTTCTGCACTATCTCTGCTTCTGCGAGGGTGACGAAAGCGGCATCGAGCAGTTTCTGCTCACCGCGGGCGAGATCGGCAGCATCATCAAGAAGGAGGCGACGATTTCCGCGGCGATGGGCGGATGTCAGGCCGAGATCGGCGTCTCGAGCGCCATGGCGGCGGCGGGGCTCACCCAATGTCTCGGCGGCTCCGCCGGACAGGTCGCCATGGCAGCCGAGATTGCCCTGGAGCACCACCTCGGCCTGACCTGCGATCCGGTGGGTGGGCTGTTCCAGATCCCCTGTATCGAGCGGAATACCATGGTGGCGGTCAAGGCGATCACGCCGCCACGCTCGCGCTCGTGAGCGAGCCGGGCGATGCCAAGATCCCGCTCGATACCGCTATCAGCACCATGTGGCAGACGGCCCAGGACATGAGCGTCAAATACAAGGAGACCGCGGAGGGTGGTCTCGCCCTCCACATCGCGGTGAACGTGCCGGAGTGCTGACGCCTGTCTCCCTCGCTGCTCAGGATGACTCTGCAAACCTCTTCAGCCGGAAGAACTCGGTATCGTGGCGAGCCTGGCCTCCCTGCGTGAGATCGGCCAGCACCTCACCGATGACGCTGCAGAACTTGTAGCCGTGGCCGGAGAACCCGGCGGCGATCACGACTTCCGGATGCGCGGGGTGATGGTCCAGGATGAAGTGGCGGTCGGGGCTGTTGGTGAACAGGCAGGCCTTGAGCATGATCGTTGATCCGGCGCCCTCGGGGAAGTAGCGCCGAGCGAAGTCTCGGAGCAGCTCTTCGTCCTCTGGTTGGGGTTCGCGGTTCACCGCGTCGGCGTCGACCTGTTCCCCCCGGTGATGGTACTTCCCGAACTTGAAGCCGGGAATGAGAAAGCTGGGGAATCCGTAGTAGCGGCCCTCCTCCACCTCCAGGTTGAAGACCGGGAAGGCGCCGAGCCGGAAGTACTCGGGGCGAGCGGGCTGAAGCCACGCCAGCACCTGCCGCTCAGGCATGGCGAGACCGGACAGCTCGGGGACGAGCTTGGAGGCCCAGGGCCCCGCGCAGATGACCAACCGGCCGGCCTCGTAGCGTCCCTGGGCCGTGCGGACCCACACACGCCCGCCGTCCGCACGCCACTCCAGCACCGCCTCGCGGCAGCGGACCTCGGCGCCGTGAGCCATCGCCTGCTCGACGTGCGCGATGTCGCATCGCTCGGGCAGCAGGAACCCGCCCTCGGGCTGGTACAGGCACCGGAACCGTTCCGGGAGACGGTATCCGGGAAAGCGCCGGCGGAGCTCGGCACCGTCCATTACCTCGTGCGCCAGACCGTGGAGTTCGCTCGACCTGAGCGCGCCGCTGAAAATGTCGCCGCCTTCCGGCCCTGCATCGATGCTTCCCGTGATATGGAGGAGCTGCTCGCCCGCGACACGCTCGAGCTCGCGCCACAGCTCGTAGGCGCGCCGGAGAAGGGTCACATAGGTCGGATGCTCCCAGTAGGCGAGCCGTATGATTCGGGTGAGCCCGTGGGACGAGCCATATTCATGAACCAGGTCGAAGCGCTCGAGCCCAAGCACTCTGAGACCCCGGCGCGCGAGGTGGAACAGCGTCGCGCTGCCCATACCTCCGAGACCCAGCACGATCACATCATATGTGGCCAAAGATCCTCCTCCAGGCATCGTCGTCTTGACGCTGGGCCGCCGGGCTCCTTACTCTAGAGCCGGCGGCGGGTCTCCGCGAGGCCGCCCTCTCTCTGGTTCCTCTGGACAACCCGATGGTGACACGCCGGACACCTTCAAGTGGCCCGGTCCGGCGCCGACCTGGGGACGCGATAGCATCCGCCACTTTCTCGAGCTCCTGGGCGTCGCGGTGTTCGCGATCAGCGGCGCCCTCGCCGCGGGCCGGAAGAGCCTCGACTGGCTGGGCGTCGCCGTGATCGCCATGGTCACCGCGATCGGCGGCGGCACGGTACGCGACATCCTGCTCGACCGCCGCCCGGTCTTCTGGATCGCACATCCCGAGTTCCTCCTGGTCTGCCTGGCAGCCACCGCCCTCACGCTCCTCTACGTGAATTTGCGTATCCCGGCGTTCCGCGCGTTGTTCGTGGCTGACGCGCTGGGCCTGGCCTTCTTCACGATCGGCGGCGTCCAGATCGCGGAACAGTCCGGGCTCTCGGGGCTGCTGGCGCTCCTCATGGGGCTGATCACGGGTGTCGTCGGCGGGGTTGCCCGCGACGTGTTGCTGGCCGAGATCCCGCTGATTCTCCGGCGCGGGCAACTCTACGCCAGCGCGGCGGTCGTGGGCGCGGCACTGTACCTTCTCCTGGAGCGTGTGGGTACGCCCCGCGATCCAGCGGCGCTCGCCGGCATGGGCACTATCGCTCTGGTCCGCTTCGCTGCCATCCTCTGGCGACTCGAGCTCCCGGTGCTCACTCTGGAGGACCAGGGTCCCGAGGCGGCCGAGCCCAAGTGACTCACGCAGAAAGCTCTTGACCACTCACGGTCTCGATGGCCCGCCCCGGCGGCTGTACTCACTGCGCTGGGGTGCCTCTCGCCCCTGCCCGCAGGCCGAGCCTTGGCACAAGGCGGAAACGATGGCGAGTGGACGATGCCCGCCAAGAGCTACTCCTCGACCCGGTTCAGCAGCTCGCGGGGATCAGTGCGGCCAACGCGACCCGGTTGCGCCCCATGTGGACCTTTTCGACCGAACCATTGGTGGTGAAGAACACCATGTACGTGGTCACCCCGTGGCCCAACGTGCTCTATGCATTCGACCTCACCCAGGAAGGCTATCCGCTCAAGTGGAAGTACCGTCCGGACGTGAGCTCGAATGCGATCGGCGAGGCGTGCTGCGACGTGATCAACCGGGGCGCCTTCTACGCCGACGGCAAGATCATCTACAACCTGCTTGACGGCCACACGGTCGCGATCGACGCGGAGTCGGGCAAGGAGCTGTGGAAGACCCAGATCGCCGATCTGGGCGAAGGCGAGACCACCCCGATGGCGCCCTTCGTGGTCAAGGATCGGGTCATCGTCGGCGCCTCGGGCGGCGAGTTCGGCATCTACGGCTTTGTAAAGGGACTCGAGGAAGTCGTTCACCTCAAAGATCAAGTACGATCAGTTCGATACGTCCAGGAAACCGGCCGAAGGTGGTGGTGTGGCCCCGGGGAAAGGGGTGAAGCTGACGTTCTAACGGCCGCCGCCTCGGCGCCTGGCGCTCCGGTGCGGTCAAGGCCGTCCTGCTGACCGCGGCCCATAGTGGGGTCGGCGCCGGCACGCCGACCCCAGCGGAGCGAGCATATCAGGAATGGACGATCTCGACGTCGACGGTCCGGCTGTCGAGGGTGACGATGGGGCCGTCGTTCTGAATCTGCAGCAGCCGGATGGTGAGGCGGGCGGGGCCGCGCACGAAAGGATAGGTCGGCGACGAGACCCACCAGGTCATCCGGCAGGTGCCACGTGGCAGGACGCCAGCCACGCTGGAGCAGTACAGGGAGCTCCCGCCGCCGTCTTCGATATTCGTCCCCTGCTGCAGGTCGACCTGGAAGTAGACGCCATCGGTCTTCTGGCCGGGGTTGGATACGGTCAGCTCATAACCGTTGTCGTAGGTTCCGTCCGGCGCGATGTCGATGTAAATGGAGTGGAGCTGGAAGTCGGAGATGTAGGGCGTGCGCGCCGGCTTGGCGGCGGGCGCTACGGCGGTCGACGCCTCACCGGGATGGATGGGCGCGGTGGTGTCGCTGCAGGCGGCCGCGGCCAACGTCGCGAGGGCGACGAAGGCGAGCCGGGACTTCCTGGCGACAGAAGTGCGCGGCAACTGGAACAGGCGATGCGTCGTCATGTCGGGCTCCGTCGAGATCGGGGTGATCGATGAACTGCCTCACCCAGCTACTGCGGAGATCGCGGAGGCCGGCTGCCACGCCATGAGAATACCTTGCCAGGGCTGTACTCGGGCTTCATGTTGGGGGCGACGGACGGCCCCAACCCCGGCACGGGAGATTTCGTCATCCCCTGATACCTATGCCCGATCCCGAGCTCGACACGGGGGAAGTCACGCGCCTCCTCCACGCAGCCCACGAGGGGGAGGCCGACGCCCTCGAGCGTCTCCTGCCCCTGGTCTACGATGACCTCCGCCGCCTCGCCCGACGCCAGCTCGGGTTCGAGTATGTGGAACGGACCCTCAACCCCACCGCGCTGGTCCACGAGTCGTACCTCAAGCTCGGGCGCCCCGCCATGGCCGCCCGTGACCGGGCCCATTTCCTCGCGATCGCCGCGCGCGCCATGCGCCAGGTCCTGGTGGACCATGCCCGCGACCGCAAGGCCGCCAAGCGTGGCGGCGGAGAGTGGGAGCGCACGACGCTCACCGACGGCGCGTGGGCGGGCGAGTTCGATCCCGACGGCATGCTCGCGCTCGACGAGGCGCTCGGCCGGCTCGAGCCGCGCCAGCGACAGGTAGTGGAGTGCCGGTTTTTCGGCGGGATGGAGGAGCAGGAGGTCGCGGCGGCGCTCGGCGTCTCCGAACGGACCGTGCACCGCGATTGGCTGAAGGCGCGGGCGTGGCTCTATCGCTACTTCTACCCGGAGGGGGACGACCCCGCGTCACTCTGACCGGCGGCGCCGGAGCTCGGCCAGCGCCGCCGCGCTTTGCGCCGCGAAGATCGGCTGCGCCTTCCGCTGCTCCTCGAACGCCGCGGCCGCCTTCCGGAGGAACGGCTCCGCCCTGCCGTACTCCCGGGTGGCGAGCAGGGCCCGCCCCAGCGCCAGGCGCGCATCGTTGGTGCGGATGTGGTCCGCGCCGAGCGTTCGCTCCGCGAACGGCACCACGGGGGCGAGCAGGTCCCGCGCCTCGGTCGCATGCCCCACGTCCAGCAGCACCAGCGCGAGCCCGGTCCGGGCGTACACCCACCACTGCTGGTGCTCCGTGAGGGCGCTGTCCAGCTTTGCGAGCGTCGGGCGCAGGATGGCTTCGGCCTCCGGTGCCTTCCTCTCGGCTTCGAGCGTGCGGGCGAGATTGATGCGGCAGACGATCGTGTTGAGGTGGTCGTCTCCCAGGGTTCGCTGGGCCTGGTCCACCGCCTCCCGAAGGTAGGCCTCCGCGCCGCGGTTGTCGCCCAAGAGCCGCCGCACGTTGCCCAGGTTGTTGAGATCGACCGCGATCGTGCGGTGCGCGTCGCCGAACCGCTCGCGGTCGATCGCCAGCGCCTGACGATAGACCTGCTCCGCCTCCCCGAACTCCCCTTTCAGCTTGAGCACTGTGGCCAGATTGCCGAGGCCCTGCGCCACGTACGAGTGCGAGTTGCCGAACATCCGGCGGTCGAGCACGAGGGCCTCACGGATGAGCGTCTCGGCCTCCTCGAGCCGCCCCGTGTTCATCAGGAGCTCGGCCAGGTTGTTCAGGCTGATTGTGACGCTGGGATTGGCGTTGCCGAGGACGAGCCGCTTGGTCGCGAGGGCCTGGCGGTACAGCGACTCCGCCTCGGCCATCTGACCCTGGCTGCGAAGCGCCTGAGCGAGATTCTGCTGGGTCTCGGCCGTACGTGCGTGGCGCTCGCCGAGGCTCCGAAGCTCCAGGGCAAGCGCCTCGCGGTACGCCGCCTCCGCGTCGGCGTAGGCGGACTTGAGAAACAGGAGTACGCCGAGGTCGTTGAGGCTCGCCGCGACGACGAGCGCCGTGTCGCCGAAGAGACCTCGACGGATGGCGAGCGCCTCTCGAAAGAGCGGCTCGGCATCGGCGTACCGGCTCCGCCGCTGATACGACGTGGCGAGCAGGTCGAGGGCCTCGGCGGTGGCGTCGCTCCGCTCGCCCAGCTGGCTCCGCCGCTCCTCGAGCGCCGCCCGAAGGTACGGCTCTGCCTGGTCGTAGCGATCCAGCTGCATCAGCGCCTCTCCCAGGCGCTCGCGGTCGTCGGCCACCTTGAGACTGTGCGGGCCATAGAGCGCCATGTGCTGCTCGAGCGACTGCTCGATCAGCGCGATCGCCTGTTGGTAGAGCCCGAGGCTGGTGTATGCGCGGCCGAAAACGCCGCGAAGCTCCGCCTGGATCTCGGGCTGGCCGGCGAGGCTGGAATCCACCCGCTGCCTTCCCTGGTCCAGGAGGGCGCGCGCGGTGATCTCGCCGCTGTCCCGCCGCACCGTTCTCATCGGATCGGCCACGTCGAAGACGCTCACCACCCAGTCGCCCACCTCCTTGGCCTTCTGCGCCTCCAGCTCCGCGCGGTGACGGAGCCTGAGCTCGCGGGCGAGCCCGCCGGCGAGCAGGACGGGGATCGCCGCCGCGGCGATGAGCGCGCCGCGATTTCGGCCGGCGAACTTTGCGAGCCGGTAGCCCGCAGAGTCGGCGCGCGCCCGGATCGGGCGGCCCTGCCGGTAGCGCCGGAGGTCGGCGGCGAGCTCGGCGGGAGTCTGATACCGGCGCGCGGGATCCTTGCGCAGTGCCGTGAGCACGATCAGGTCGAGATCGCCCCGGAGCTCGCGAGTCCGACCCTCGGGTGCCCGCGCCGACGGCTTGGGAGGCTCCTCCTCGCAGATGGTCCGGGTGAGCTCGGCGAAGGTCTTGCCCCGCACGTCGTAGGGATAGCGATCGGCGACGAGATAATAGAGCAGCACGCCGAAGGCGTAGACGTCGGTGGCCGTGCTGACGGCCTCGCCCCGCACCTGCTCGGGTGCGGCGAACTCCGGCGTCATTGCGGGCAGCTGCGTGTCGGTCCGCTCCGCGCCGGTGCCGGGCGAGAGTAGCTTCGCGATGCCGAAGTCGAGCAGCTTCGGGGCGCCGTCAGCCGTCACCAGAATGTTCGAGGGCTTGAGATCGCGGTGGATGATGAGGTGCTGATGGGCGTAGCTCACCGCGTCGCACACCTGCGCCACGAGATCGAGCCGGCGGGCGACCGACAGACTGTGCTCGTCGCAGTACCGGGTGAGCGGGATGCCCTCGACCAGCTCCATGGCGAAGTAGGGCATGCCGTCGGGGGTGACGCCGCCCTCGAGGAGCCGCGCGATCCCTGGATGCTCGAGCCGCGCCAGCATCCGGCGCTCGTCGAGAAAGCGGCGGAGCATCCCTGGCGCGCCGCGCTGGATGAGCTTTATCGCGGCCCGCTGCTCGAACAGCCCGTCCGCCCGCTCGCCGAGGTACACGGCCCCCATGCCGCCCCGACCAAGCAACCGGACGATGCGCCAGGGACCGACGCGCTCGGGGGCCACGGCGTCCAGCAGCGCCCCCGCGATCGGCAGCGGCGACTCGAGGAAGCCCTCCCGGCGATGCGCGTGCAGCAGTCGCAGCACTTCCGCGTGGACCTCGGGGTCCTCGCCGGCGGCGCGCTCGGCGAACGCCATCTGCTCGTCGGGAGGAACGTCGAGGAGGGCGTCGAAGACGGCGTCGACGCGGCGGTCGCGGTCGGTCGGCGAGGGAGCCATCGGTGCTGTCCAAGATGCGTCCCGGCCACGGGTTGTGCAACGATGGCAGCCGGCCGCGGGGAGTTACGCAGAGTCCTGGTGAGCGATCCTCTGCCCCTCGACCAGGAGTCACCATATGCCGCGCCTCCGCCCCGACCCGACCTTCTACGCATCCCCGAGCCTCGCTGGCGAGGCCCCGCCCGAGCAGCTCGCGTACGTGGCCCTCCTCGCCACCCGCGATGGCCAGCGCGACGCGCTTGGCGTGGTGGACACCAACCCCGAGAGCCCGGCCTTCGGCCGGCTCGTCGGCCAGACCGACTTTCCGCAGGGTGGCAACGAGCTCCACCACTTCGGCTGGAATGCCTGCAGCTCGCACCTCTGCCCCTACGCCCCGAACGCGCACGTCGAGCGCCGCTACCTGGTGGTCCCCGGGACTCACAGCTCTCGGATCCACATCCTCGACACCAAACCCGACCCGCGTCAGCCGAGCCTGGTCAAGGTGATCGAGGGCAAGGAGGTGATGGCAAAGACCGGCTACGCCGCTCCGCACACCGTCCACTGCGGCCCCGACGGGATCTACCTGAATGCCCTCGGCGCCCCGACCGGCGACGGGCCCGGCGGCATCTTTACTCTGGATCACGAGACCTTCGACGTGAAGGGGCGTTGGGAGCACGACCGTGGGTCCCAGTATCTGGCCTACGATTTCTTCTGGCATCTGGGCCAGGACACGATGATCACGAGCGAGTGGGGCACGCCGAACATGGTGAAGGACGGCGTGAACCCCGAGCTGCTGCTGGCCGGCAAATACGGGCACAAGCTCCATGTCTGGGACCTGCGCCGGCGCACCCACGTCGAGGAGCTCGACCTCGGCGCCGAGCACCAGATGGCGCTCGAGCTCCGGCCGGCCCACAACCCGAGCCGGGCCCACGGCTTCGTGGGCGTGGTGATTTCGCTGGAGGATCTGTCGAGCTCGGTTTTCCTGTGGTACCTCGACCGGAGCGCACGGAAGGGGAAGGGTGAGTGGCGGACCCAGAAGGTGATCACGATCCCCGCCGTACCCGCCGACGAGGCCGACCTGCCGCCGCTGCTCAAAGGCTTCAAGGCGGTGCCGCCGCTGGTGACGGACATCAACCTCTCGGTCGACGACCGGACCCTGTACGTCTCGTGCTTCGGGACGGGCGAGCTCCGGCAGTACGACGTGACCGATCCGTTCAACCCGGTCTTCACCGGCAGCGTGACGCTCGGCGGCATCGTGGCGCGGAAGGCGCACCCGAAGCGGCCCGATCAGCCGCTCAACGGCGGGCCGCAGATGGTCGAGGTGAGCCGCGACGGCCGGCGGGTGTACCTCACCAACTCGCTCTACACGCCCTGGGACGCACAGTTCTACCCCGACGGCGTGCGCGGCTGGATAGCGAAGCTGGACGCGGCGCCGGGTGGCGGCCTCACCGCCGACCCGCGCTTCCTGGTGGAGCTCGAGGACGGCCTCCGTCCGCACCAGGTGCGGCTCGAGGGCGGCGATGCCTCCTCCGACTCCTTCTGCTACGCTTGACCAGGAGGCGACGATGGCGTGGACTGGATGGCTCGCACTCGTAGGCCTGGGTGCGGTACACGGGGTGAATCCTGGGATGGGCTGGCTCTTCGCCGTCGCCCTGGGGTTGCAGGAAGGGCGAGCGCGCGCCGTGTGGCGCGCGCTCCCACCGCTTGCGGCGGGCCACGCGCTGGCAATCGGCGCCGCCGTTCTCACGGCGCTCGCGCTCGGCCCCGTAGTCCCGGCGGAGGTGCTCCGGTGGATCGTGGGTGGCGCGCTCGTGACGCTCGGCGGCACGCGGCTGGTGCGCCACCGGCACCCCCGCTACGGCGGGATGCAGGTCGGCTTTCGCGAGCTCACCATCTGGTCGTTTCTGATGGCGAGCGGACATGGGGCCGGGTTGATGGTGCTACCGCTGCTCGTCGGCGCCACGGGCGGCACCTCGGATTTCTCCGGGCATGGGCACGCCTCGCACCTGCTGGCCGCGTCGCTGGTTCCCGGCGTGCCGGCGGCGGCGCCCGTGAGCCTGGGCCTCCAGGTGACAGCGTTCCACACGGCCGGGTACCTCCTGGTGACCGGCCTGGTGGCGCTGCTCGTCTACCGGAAGCTGGGGCTGCGGATGCTGCGGACGATGTGGATCAATCTGGATCTGATCTGGGGGGGAGCGCTGGTGGTGACTGGGGCCGTGGCGCTGCTCGCCTAGTCGCCCCGGGTTCCCGGCCCCGCTCTCGACGGCGCGCGTCCGCGTTCGCATCTTATGCGGCACACCCCTCCAGGAGCGGCCATGAACAAAACGATGCTCGACCAGATGTGGGACCAGTTTCGCCAGAAGTACGGGGTTTACCTGCGGCTACTCGACGCGATTCCGGCTGACAAGTACGCCTCCCATCCCGTCGCCGGCATGCGCACGCCGGCCGAGCTGGCGGTCCACATCTCGGGATCGATCGTGCGGGACATCGCGCAGGGCGTGGCGAAGGGCCGGATCACGGCCAACGAGGCGTCCGAGGGCGCCGTGGCGGCGGAGCTCGGCGGGAAGGCGGCGGTGCTGACGTTCGCAGGCCGGTGCTTCGAGCAGGCAAACGAGGCGGTGGCGCGAATCGGCGACGCGGAGCTCTCCGCGATGGTGCCCACGCCGTGGGGGATGAGCTGGCCGGGGTGGGTGGCGTTTCAGGTGCTGAGCGAGGAGTTCCTGCACCACCGTGGACAGCTTTCGGCATACGCCCGGGCGTGCGGCGTCGAGCCGCCGTTCATCTGGGGTTACGAACAGAACGCGGACGCGTACCGCCCGAAGGCCGAACCTGCGGGGGCGGGAGCGTAGGCTCGATGAGGTTTACCTGGACTCGCCTCCGCGTCTCGAACATGCCGCCAGGAACTGGGCCCGGTACTTCTCGAGACCCGTCACCGGAAACACGGCGGTAGTCTTGGATGATCCTGCCCCATCGGCATACTCGATGGTTGCGCGCTGGTGGCCGCTGAGGAGTTGGAGCACGGAGTCCTGGGGAATCGTGAGCACGAGCTGCCCACCAGTGGGGGTTGTGCCCGTGAACCCTGGGAGCCGGCGAGGCGGATTCCCATCCAGCTTGAGCTGCACCTCCACGCTCCCTTGACGAAGCGCCTGGTTGGTCATGATCGTGCTGATCGGGTGTCCGGGCAGGCAGTCGAAGCTGAGGATGACTGCTTCGGTCTGCGGCGCTCCTCGCGGACCCTCTTTCCCCACTGCCCTGAGCCACGTATCCGAGCGCGTGCCGCCCTTGCTCTCAGAGGGCACGGTGTCGACTCTGAATTCCCAGCCGTCTGAGCCATGGCCCCGTCCCGTGCAGGCCAGTA
>DATAOI010000080.1 GCA_036265815.1 Gemmatimonadales bacterium | reverse complement strand
AAGTTTGCCAACACGAAGGAGAAGGCGGTCGTGGCTTCGATGAAGTCCGACCTGCGCAACCTGGTCACGGCCCAGGAAGCGTTCTTCTCGGATAACCAGGACTACGCTGGTGGGACGTACAAGGGCGACGGGACGGTCTATACCCAGACCAACGGTCTGGCGGGTGCCGGCCGGCTGGCCTTCACCCCCAGCGCGAACAACACCGTGGTCGTGACCTACATCGACGCGGCCGGCTGGAAGGCTCAGGCCACCAATCCTGCGGTGACCTCGGCAGCGAGCGACGTCTGCGGTGTGTACGTGGGTGTGGCGGCCAATGCGCCGAACGCCGCGGTCAAAGCCGAAGGCGCTCCGGCCTGCTACTAAGCCTGGCGGGATAGATAGCGAAGAGGGCGGTACCTAGTGGTAGCCGCCCTTTTTGCCTACCAGGCACACTCGACTGAGGGTGGAATCATGGTCACGCGGTGCAGGACGGCTCGAATCGCAATCCGGCGGAATCGTCGGGGTTTCACCCTGATCGAGCTGCTGATCGTGGTCGTGATCATTGGGCTCCTGGCCGCGATAGCGATTCCAAAGTTCGCCAATACGAAAGAGAAGGCCGTGGTGGCCTCGATGCGCTCCGACTTGCGCAACCTGGCCACCGCTCAGGAAGGATACTGGGTAGAGAACCGGACCTACTACGGCGGAGTAATTCCCGGCGCAGGCATCCAGTTCAGTCCCTCGTCCGGTGTTCTCGTGACCATAGTGAATGCGACTGACGCGGGTTGGTCGGCGAGAGCGACGGCGGTGCCGCTGACCACCGAAACGTGCGTGATCTTCTACGGAGTGACACCCCCAATTCCGCCGGCAACGGCCGATGCGGCGGTAGCGTGTAGCTGAAGTGGCTGGCCGAGGGCGACGGTCGCTCCGGACCGCACTGCTCCTGGAGCTGGGATTCGTCACCTCGTCCGCGGTCGCAGTGGTTGGGCTGACGACAATTCTCATGACGGGCAGCGACTTGCGAGCAACGCTCGAGTCGCTGCTGGCGCTATGGCTAGGCAGCACGATGGTGTTCATCCTGTTCGGCGCCTATGCCGTCCATCGTCTCGTCGTCGTGCCGGTCCGCGAGCTGACCGCTGAGGCTGATGCGCTTGCGGTCGGGGAGTTTCCTGCGCACGCGCCCCAAGCTGCCGCCGAACTGGAGCTGCTGGCAGCCCGCTATCGCGCGATGGCGGAGAACTTGCTGGACGTGCAGAGCCAAGTCGTTCGCGTCGAGAAGCTCGCCGGCATTGGCCGACTGGCGGCGGGCGTAGCTCACGAAGTCAGAAATCCTCTCGGTGCACTCGCGAGTTACGTCGAGGTGCTGCAGCGCCGAGGTGCCGATCCCAAGGTGACCTGTGACATGCACCAGGCCATCCAGCGGATCGAACGAATCGTGCAAGGTCTCGTGGATTATGCCCGGCCCGGCGCCGAACCCGCGCCCGACAGCCGGCACGATGGCGCCACTGATCTGAATGCCGCGGTCCATACGGTGCTCGACTTTCTGGAAGCACAGGGACTGCTGCGCGGACAGGCGCTGGAAGTCTCGCTCGACGAGGGACTCCCGCCGGTTCGAGGCGATCAGCACCTGCTGGAGCAGGTCATCGTCAATCTGGTGGTGAACGCCTGTCAGGCGAGCCCAGGTGGACGGGTGGTCGTGGGCACTCGCGCCAAGGCCATCGGCACTCAGCGGCGGACCACGACCAGACAGGGCGACAACAAGTATCACTGGCCCGATCCGGGACGAAGGTGGGCGCCGGAGCCGCGGCCGCGTGAGCTGGAACCGGGGACGAGAGGGGTCATGCTCTTCGTCGCCGATGACGGGCCTGGGGTGTCGGAGGCGGATCGGGAGCGGGTGTTCGATCCCTTCTTCACGACCAAGGATCCGGGACAGGGAACGGGGCTTGGACTGGCGATCGTCGCCCGGACGATTTACGAGAGCGGCGGTACGGTCTGGGTAGACCGAGCGAGAGAAGGCGGGGCGGTGTTCAAGGCATTTCTCCCAATCGCGAGTGAGATCGATGCGGCTGCTGATCGTTGACGACGACGCGGGTTTCCGGCAATCGCTCGCGCTGCTGCTCGGCGAGTCCGGCTATGCCGTTGAGGCTGAGGGCGACCCGGAGCGGGCGCTCTCACGCGCACTGGCCGAGGAATTCGACCTCATCCTCTGTGACGTAAAGATGCCCGGCATGGACGGGCTCAGCTTCCTCCGGCGCTACCGCGATCAGAGCGGCAACGCCCTGATCATCATGATGAGCGCCTATGGTGACGAAGACGCCGCCCTCGCTGCCATGCGTGAGGGTGCGTACGACTATCTGCAGAAGCCGTTCAAGCCGGATGAAGTCATCCTGACTGTGAAGAAGGCGGAGGAGCGGGAACGCATGCGCCGTGAGCTCGACGCGCTGCGCTCCAGTCTCGGGGTGGGCGCCGTTGGTGATCTGGTGGTTTCCCAGAGCCGGGGGATGCGCGATGTGGTCGAGCTCGCGGCCCGGGTGGCGCGCCACAACACCACGGTGCTCATCACCGGCGAGAGCGGAACCGGGAAAGAGGTCATCGCCCGCGCCATTCACCGGATGAGCCCTCGCAACGAGCGCAGCTTCACCGCGATCAACTGCGCAGCCATCCCCGAACAGCTGCTGGAGTCGGAGCTCTTTGGTCACACCAAGGGCGCCTTTACCGGTGCCACCTCCGATCATCCAGGGCTCTTCGAGCTGTCCAACGGCGGCACCCTGCTGCTCGACGAGATTGCCGATCTTCCCCAGTCGCTCCAGGCCAAACTCCTCCGGGTGCTCGAAGAAGGTGAGATCCGCCGGCTCGGCGCGCGCGAAGCCAAGAAGATCGATGTCCGCGTCCTTGCGGCCACCGGTCGCGCAATGGAGCAGGCTGTTGAACGCGGCGAGTTCC
>DATAOI010000079.1 GCA_036265815.1 Gemmatimonadales bacterium | reverse complement strand
GTGACGCTGGCGGCGAACTTCGTCTTCATCACGTTCTTGTTTCCCGGAAAGCCACAGCGCGTCGAGGTCTCATACACGCTCTTCAAGCAGCAGGTGGTCCTGGATAACGTGGCGGAGATCAGCTCACGAGCGGATACGATTCAAGGATCCTTCCGGTCCCCGGTGCCCTACCCACCGGACGCTGAGAAGGCGGCCCAGGTCTCGGACTTCTCCACCGTTCAACCAGCATTTGCCGATCCAGGGCTGGAGTCCCTGCTCAACGAGCACGCCGTGGTCATCAACGCGAAGCCGGTTGACGAAGTTCGCAGTCCTCTCACGACGCTTCTCTTCAGCTTTGGCCCCACGCTCCTCCTGATTGGCGGCTTCATCTGGCTTTCCCGTCGCGCCGCGGGGTCGGCCGGAGGCGGCATCTTCGGCCTGGGCAAGAGTCGAGCGAAGCGGTACGACCAGACGGCTCCCGGCGACAACAAGGCCACGTTCGATGACGTTGCCGGGATCGACGAGGCCAAGGCGGAGCTGGTCGAGATTGTCGACTTTCTGAAAGACCCCAGATCGTACACGCGACTGGGGGGCACAGCGCCCAAAGGCGTGCTGCTGGTGGGCGCTCCGGGAACGGGCAAGACCCTGCTCGCCCGGGCCGTAGCGGGCGAGGCCGCAGTGCCGTTCTTCAGTATGGGCGCCAGTGAATTCGTAGAGATGATCGTGGGCGTCGGCGCCAGCCGGGTCCGCGACCTATTCCGGCAGGCCCAGGCCGCCGCGCCGGCGATCATTTTCATCGATGAGCTCGATGCCATTGGTCGCTCGCGGGGCGGAGCCGTCTATAGCGGCGGGAACAGCGAGCAGGAACAGACGCTGAACCAGATCCTGACTGAGATGGATGGCTTCAGCACCCAGGGCGGAGTGATTGTCCTCGCCGCTACGAACCGACCTGAGGTGCTTGACCCGGCGCTTCTGCGGCCCGGCAGATTCGATCGGCGCATCGCTATTCAGGCTCCCGACACGGTGGGCCGCGAGGCGATCCTGCGCGTCCACACGCGATCTGTGCCATTGAACCCGGAGGTGGACCTGCACGACCTGGCGGCCTCGACCTCAGGACTCGTGGGCGCCGACCTGAAAAACCTCGTGAATGAAGCCGCGCTCCTGGCCGCCCACCGCGGCATGGACGCGGTGCGCCAGATGGACTTCATGGACGCGCTCGAGAAGATCGTTCTTGGACCGGCGCGCCCGCTGATATTGAGCGCCGAGGAGCGTCAGCGCGTGGCCTACCATGAGGGCGGTCACGCGCTGCTGGGTCTATTGATGCCCGAGGCCGACCCGGTGCACCGGGTGACGATTGTGCCGCACGGAATGGCGCTCGGTGTCACCTACCAGCGGCCCACGGATGACCGTCACAATTATGACGAGCAATACCTTCGTTCCCGAGTGGTGGGCGCAATGGGCGGCCGGGCCGCGGAGGAAGTCGTGTTTGGCAGCCGAACTACCGGGGCTGAAAACGATATGCAGCAGGCCACCAGCATCGTGCGCCAGATGGTGACTCGTTGGGGCATGAGTGAAAAAATCGGCCCCGTGGCACTGGCCCCCGAGGGCAATCCGCTGCTGGGCGGCGGCGAAGCATACTTCGGTACGAGCCGACCGTACAGCGAGTCCACCGCGACGCTCATTGACGCCGAGGTTGCCCGCATCCTGAG
>DATAOI010000078.1 GCA_036265815.1 Gemmatimonadales bacterium | reverse complement strand
TCGAACGCCGCGTTCAGGGGGACGGCGGTCGAGAGGTCATCCATGGTGATCAGGATCTGGGCTGCCATGGGGGACAAACTAATCGAGTGGCAGGGGGGGTGCGCTTGACTTCCACTTGACCGGCCCGTACGACTCATGAAGCTCAACTCGGCCGAGGAACCCGCCATGCCGCGCACCTGTCTGAGCCCATCCCGCTTCCCTCCCCTGCTCGCCGCGGCCCTGCTGGCGGGCTTGCCCGGCTGCGGGGAGGACGTGCAGTCGCCCACATCGCCCGAGTCCGTGCCCACACTCAGCACAACGGCCACGCCGCTGTCGTTCCTCCAGGTAAGCATGGGAACCAACCACGCCTGCGGGGTGACCACCGACAACCGGGCCTACTGCTGGGGCGTCAATAACGGCAGCACGTCCCAGGTGACCGACTTCAGCGACAAGCCGGTCGCGGTAGGGGGTGGCCTCAGCTTCCGGCTGGTGAGCGCCGGCACCTACCATACCTGCGGCCTGACCACGGACGACCTGGCCTATTGCTGGGGAAACAACCGGCTGGCCCAGCTGGGCGACGGCAGCAGAACCATTCGCCAGAACCCGGTTCCGGTGGCCGGCGGCCGCCACTTCCGGCAGCTCCGCGCCGGACACACCCACACCTGCGCGGTCACCTATGCGGACGTGGCGTTCTGCTGGGGCGACAACACCTATGGCCAGTTGGGCGATGGCACTACCCACGGGCCGCTCAAGCCGGTGAAGGTGGCGGGCGGATTGCTGCTCCGCCGAGTGCTGGCCGGCGTCTCCCACACCTGTGCCTCCGCCGCCGGAGGCAAGACCTATTGCTGGGGGAACAACCCGTACGGCCAACTGGGTGACGGGACCACCACGCAGCGACTCACCCCGGTGGCGGTGAAGACGGGCTTGCTCTTTCAGCAGTTGACCACCGGGCAGTTCCAGAGTTGCGGCGTGAGCGACAGCAAGGCGTACTGCTGGGGATGGAACCGCCATGGCGCCCTGGGAGACGGAACGACGACCCGCCATTCGACGCCCACCGCGGTGGCCGGCGGTCTCCTGTTCGGCGGGGTGAGCGCCGGGAACGAGTACACCTGCGGGGTGACCACCGGGAAACTGGCGTACTGCTGGGGCTATAACGGCTTCGGCCGGCTGGGCGATGGTACGACCACGCAGCGACTCACGCCGAGGGCGGTGGCCGGTGGGCTCCATTTCGGCTCGGTGAATACGTCGCTGGTCGGGTACAGCACCTGTGGGGTCACCACCGGGTCGCGGGGCTACTGCTGGGGGTTCAATGACTCGGGGCAGCTCGGCGACGGCAGCAGTGGCAACGTTCGCCTTGCGCCGGTAGCTGTGGTGGGGCCGTGAGCTGGAATCAGTTGGGATAGCCGAAGCGCTCCTTGACGCAGGAGTCCACCATGCCGCACACCAGTCGCAGCGCATCCCCCTTGGCTCTCCTGCTCGCCGTCGTTCTCCTGGCGCTCGCGGCCGGCTGCGGGGAGGACACCGAGTCGCCCACTGCCCCTGAATCCAGGCCGGCGCTGGCTACCGCGGCCCAGCCGCTGTCGTTCCGCCAGGTGAGCGCGGGCGGGGGCCATGCCTGCGGTGTCACCACCGACGACCGGGCGTACTGCTGGGGCTTAAACGAGTGGGGCGAGCTGGGGGACGGCGATACCGACCCGTGGAACGGGGAGATCTGCAACACCTATCCGTGCAGCAGCCGGCCGGTGGCGGTCGCGGGGGTTCTGCGTTTCAACCACGTGAGCGCCGGCGACAGGCACACCTGCGGCATCACCACGGACAACAAGGCCTACTGCTGGGGCAGGAATTTCGAAGGCCAGCTCGGCACCGGCGCCCCTTCCTCGTCCAGCGTGGTGCCGGTGGCGGTGGCCGGTACGCGGCTCTTCCGCCAGGTGCGCGCCGCGGACAACCACACCTGTGCCATCACTAAGGCCGATGTGGCCTTCTGCTGGGGATACAATGGCGATGGAGAGCTGGGCGACGGCACCACCGACAGCCATCCGGTGCCGGTACGGGTGGCTGGTGGGCTCCATTGGAGCCTGGTGAGCGGCGGCTTCAGCCACACCTGCGGCGTGACCACCGACAACCACGCCTACTGCTGGGGCACGAGCTCGTTGGGTGCTCTGGGAAGCGTCGGCGCCGTTCGGCGGCTCTCGCCGTTCCCGGTGTCGGGCGGGCTCCTCTTCAGCAAGATCGACGCGGGGCACTGGCACAGCTGCGGTGTGACCACCGATAACCGGGCATACTGCTGGGGCCTCAACAGCGTGGGAGAACTGGGCGACGGCACCAAAACGAACCGGCAGACACCCACCCTTGTCTTCGGCAACCGCCGGTACGACCACGTCATCGCGGGCGACAGCTACACCTGCGGGGTGACACTCGCCGAGCGGGGCTTCTGCTGGGGCGTGAACTCGATCGGCCAGCTGGGCACCGGAACGACAGACTGGCGCCGGGTGCCGACGGCGGTGGCCGGCGGCCTGAGCCTGCATCTGGTCACGGCCGGAGCCGGTTTCGCGTGCGGGGTCACCACCGCCAACCGGGCGTACTGCTGGGGGGACGACGCCTTTGGCCAAGGGGGGGACGGCACCACAAATAGCGGGCACCTGGCGCCGGTGGCGGTCGCTGGACCGATTTAGCCCTAGTGCCCGGTCCGCGCCCCGCGCACCAGCTCGACGGCGTGCTCGACCAGGTCCTCCAGCACATCGAGACCGTCGCGCACGCCGCTGGTGCTGCCGGGCAGATTGACGATGAAGGCGCGGCCCCGGACGCCCGCGATGCCGCGGGAGAGGGCCGCGCGGGGAAAGCGCGGGTAGGCGGTCATCCGGAGCGCCTCGCTCACGCCGGGCGCCTCCTTGTCGAGCACGGCGCGGGTCGCTTCGGGGGTGACGTCCCGGGCGGTGAGTCCGGTGCCGCCGGTGGTGAGAATCAGGTCGGCCCGGTCCTGATCGGCCCAGGCCGCGAGCACTCCGGCAATGCGCCCGGTCTCGTCCGGCACCAGCTCGCGGGCCGCGATGGTGTAGCCGCGCTCGCCGGCCCAGGCCACCACCGCGTCGCCCGACGTGTCGGCGCGCTCGCCCCGGCTGCCGGCGTCGGAGATGGTGAGGACGGCAACGCGGATCGTCACGACGCCTTCCGGGCCGATCCCTTTTTCCAGAAGGGCCGGGTGACGACTTCCGCCGGCAGCCGCTCGCCCCGGCACTCCACCTCGAACCGGGTGCCCGGCTTGGCCGCCGCCGCCGGCAGATAGGTCGTCCCGATCCCCACGCCCAGCGAGGGGCTCATGGTGCCGCTCCGGACGAAATCGACCTCGCGGCCCTCGTAGTGCACCGGATACCCCGGCCGGGGAAATCCGCGACCCTTGAGCTCGAAGCCCACCAGCTTGCGGGTGACTCCCCGCTGCCGCTGCGAGCGAAGCGCGCCATCGCCGATGAACGGGGCGCCCTTCTCCAGCTTCACGATCCAGCCGAGCCCTGCCTCCAGCGGCGTGATGGTGTCGTCGATCTCGTTGCCGTAGAGGGCGTACCCCATCTCCAGCCGGAGGGAGTCGCGGGCGCCGAGCCCGATCGGCTGGGCCCCGGCGGCGGTGATCGCCTGCCAGAGCACCGGCGTGTCGCGGTCCCGGCAGTAGAGCTCGAAGCCGTCCTCGCCGGTGTAGCCGGTGCGGGAGATGAAGCACTGGGCGCCGGCCACCCGGCCGGAGGTGAAGTGGTAGTACGCCACGTCGGAGAGCGGCGCGTCGGCCAGGGGCTGCAGCAGCTCGGCCGCGCGGGGGCCCTGGACGGCCAGGAGCCCGACTTCGGCCGAGATGTCCTTGAGCCGCACGTTGGCACCGCCTTTATGGGAGACGATGTGCTCCCAGGCCGGGGCGGTGTTGGAGGCGTTCACCACGATCATCAGCTTGTCGTCGAACCGGTAGACGGTGCAGTCGTCGACGAAGGTGCCCTGGTTGGTGAGCAGCGCCGAATACTGGACCTGGCCGGGCGACAGCACCGACACGTCGTTGGTGGTGATCCGGTTGACGAAGGCGTTCCGGTCGGGGCCGGTGATCTCGAACTCACCCATGTGGGAGACATCGAAGATCCCGGCGCCGGTGCGCACCGCGTGGTGCTCGGCGAGGATGCCCGTGGGGTATTGCACCGGCATCTCCCAGCCGGCATACGGCACCATCTTGGCGCCGAGCTGGCGGTGGATGTCGTAGAGCGGGGTGCGTTGCAGCGTGGCGGCGGTTCCCATCGTCACCTCATCAGCGTGGCCATCAGCGCTTTCTGCACGTGCAGGCGGTTCTCGGCCTCATCCCAGACCCGGGACTGGGGGCCCTCGAAGACGTCCTCCGACACCTCCTCGCCTCGGTGCGCGGGGAGGCAATGGAGGAAGATGGCATCGGGCGCGGCCAGGCGCATCAGGCTGCCGTCTACGATGTAGCCCTGGAACGCCTGGACCCGGATCTCCTGCTCCTCCTCCTGACCCATCGAGGCCCAGACGTCGGTGGTCACCACGTGGGCGCCGCGGACCGCCTCACGCGGGTCACCGGTGAGCGAGATCCTGGCCTTGGCCTGGTTCCGGCGCAGGATGTCGGCGTTGGGTGTGTACCGCTCGGGGCAGGCGAGCCGGAGCTCGAAGCCGAGCGTGCCGGCGGCGTTGACCCAGCTGTTGGCCATGTTGTTCCCGTCGCCCACCCAGGCCACCACCTTGCCTTCCCAGCCGCCCAGGCTCTCCCGCACGGTGAGCAGGTCGGCCAGGACCTGGCAGGGGTGGAGCAGATCGGTGAGGCCGTTGATCACGGGGATGCTGGAGTAGCGGGCCAGCTCGACGACATCGGCATGATCGAAGGTGCGGATCATGATCCCGTCGAGATAGCGCGAGAGCACCCGTGCGGTGTCGCGGATCGGCTCGCCCCGGCCGAGCTGGATGTCGCGGGCGGAGAGGAAGAGGGCGTGGCCGCCGAGCTGGAAGGCGCCCACCTCGAAGGAGACCCGGGTGCGGGTGGAGCTCTTGGCGAAGATCATGCCCAGCGTCTTGCCGACCAGCGGTCGCTCGGTGTACTCCCCGCGTTTCATCCGCTCGGCGAGGTCGAACAGGGCGATGAGCTCGGGGCAGGTGAAGTCGGGGATCGAGAGGAAGTGGCGGGTGGGGCTCATAGACCCGTCGATGAGGAGGCCGGGTGGTCTGGTCGGGAGGGGATTGTAGTCGGGCGGGGGGGAGGGGGCAAGCGGAGTCCCTCCATTGCCGAGGCGCGGCCAAGCCATAGGTTATCGCTCACATGAAGAACGTCTCGATCACGCTCGGCGCGGCCCTCGCGGGGCGCTACCGGGTCGAGCGGGAGCTCGGCCGCGGGGGAATGGCCACGGTCTTTCTGGCGGTCAGAGCCGATGACGACCGACCGGTCGCGGTCAAGGTTCTGCACCCCCAGTTCGCCATGGCGCTGGGACCCGAGCGATTCCACCGCGAGATCGAGATCCTGAGCCGCCTGCGGCATGAGCGGATCGTGCCCGTGCTCGAATCGGACGAAGCGGGGGCGCTGCTATATCTCGTCATGCCCTACGCGCCAGGGGAGACTCTTCGGGCACGACTGGACCGGGAAGGCCGGTTGCCCATGGCGGCGGTGCTCTCTATCTCGGCGGACATCGCGGAGGCCCTCGACTACGCGCACGGGCAGAACGTTCTCCACCGGGACATCAAGCCGGAGAACGTGCTCCTCGATGGTGACCGGGCGCTGGTGTGTGACTTCGGGCTGGCCCGCGCCATCAACCGGGCAGCAATGGAACCGCTCTCCTCCAGCGGCCTGGTGATCGGGACGCCGGCCTACATGAGTCCGGAGCAGGGGATGGCGGAGGAGGACCTGAGCCCGGCGTGCGACATCTACGCGCTGGGATGCGTCGTGTATGAGATGCTGACCGGGGAGCTGCCGTTTACCGGGGCGACCGCGCAGGCGGTGATCGCGAGACATCTGGCGGATCGGCCAAGGTCGATGAGGGCGCTGCGGCCGGGGCTGCCGGACCATGTGGAGCACGCGGTCTTCGCCGCACTGGCCAAGGAGCCGGCCGAGCGGCCGGGGAGTGCGGGGGCAATGGCACAGCTGCTCCGGCCCGCCCGAGGGTGAGCCCGGCAAAACCTGGCGCGTCACTGATAGAGCGTGTCCTTTGCAGCTTCCGCGGCCCTCTGCACGTCCGGCCGCAGTGGCTCTGATGGGGGACGCACCTGGCCCGCGATCGCCGAATCCAGCGCGGCCCCCGCGCGGCCACCACCGATCCCTGCCAGGCCCACCGCGGCACGAGCGCGGTACACGGCGACATAGTTGCCCGCGTAGAGCTGGACGTAGTCGGCCGAGGACATCGTCGGGGTTCCCCCGTTGGAGTTCTCGTAGGCAGTGTCCTCGCTGAAGCTCTCCTCGAGCTGCTGCTTGATGTTCGCCAGGCGGGTGGGGGCGGGACCGGCCAGCAGGTCAGTGCTCAGGCTTTCAACCGTTTCGGGGACCAGCTTTCCGAGAGCCGTGAGCGAGTCGAGCTCCCCGTCGGTACACTCCTGGCATAGGAGCCAGGGATCGATCACCGCCCGGACGTCGGGTCCGGCGACTTTGGTTTTCTGCTCGTCGACACACCCCGAGATAAGCAGCAGACACAGCACGCCCGCCAGTGCCTGACTCATGGCAGTGCCGCGGTGGTGTCCAGGGCGAGCTTCGGACATGGGATACTGTCCTCGGCAACGCTCGGATGACATGTCCGGCCAACTCTCCCCGGCACAAGACCCACCCGAATCACCCAGGAGGTCTTGTCCATGTTCATGCGATACGCCTGCCCGATGGAGAAGTGCCGCTGAGCGAGTGCCTCCTGGTCGTAGAGGCCGGTCCACATGAGGTTCTGATAGACGAATCCCTGGATTTTGGGTGTAGACATGACGCCGGTATGCCCGTTGCTATGACCGGGCGAGTCCTGGAGCGCGAGCGCATGCCCGAACTCGTGGGCCAGTGTCCCGGGCGAGTCGCCGGCAATCGAGATATAGATGACGTTCGGGAATCCCACTGTGAAGCAGTTCCGGCCGCGGAATCCCCCGGGAGTACCGGGAACAAAGTAGACATTCAGGCGCTTCGAGTCGTACAGCGGTGTACCGGCCGTGGCCAGGTTGGCCAGGGCCGTCGCATCGCAACGGTCGCCGATCATGGTTTTCTGAGCGGAGGCCAGCGCGCTGGATGGAGTCACGCTGGTGGTGCGGAAGCTGAGGCCGACCCGATTGCGGTTGAATACGCTGATGGCCCGCAGCGTGTCCCGCCCAGCCTGTTGCGCCGCCAGGTCACCGGGCGCGACCAGGACCATGTTGAACTCTACCCGCGGGCGAGTCGGGGGCGAGAGGAGCGTCACCTGGTCGTCCGCCGTGGTCCAAAGCGGCTGGGTGGCGCGCATCGCGCGGCCTTGCGCGAAGAGAATGACCTCCGAGGAGCACCCGGCTCCCGGCACGAGCTGCCCGAAGGTGATGGTGCCCCGGCCCTTCCTCAGTAAGTCATAGACGCAGCCACCGGTGACGCCGCCTTGCACCACCACCACTGCGTCACCGGTGCCGGGAAGCGTGGTGGGCAGGATCACCTGGTCGCCGACCGAGAACGGGACCGGCCAGGCCCAGGGCCCCGCCCACACCAGGACGGCCGACAGCCTCAGCCCGTTTCGCGTCCATCCGCGAGCGATGACCTTAGCCGACTGCCTCATGGTGGCCACTTGGGCACGTTGGGAGGTGGCAGCCCTCCGCCGGGATCGGGGTAGTCGGCGAAGAGCGCCGTCCAGTCTATGCTCTGGATCAGCATGTCAAGCTGGACGAGATACTGCTCCACCATCTCCAGATCGTCCGACACGTCCTTGAAGTCCTGCACCCTGGTTTTGAATTTCTTCGGCATGCACCCTCCTCTCCAGTGGCACTTCCGTGACCAGTGCGCTCAGGGCGCGTGCTCCAGCGTTGCGAGCCGCGCCTTGAGCCGGGACACTAACTCGTGCCGCCCCATGTGCTCCGCCGCCTCGATGCGAAGTCCGAGGCTCGCCGGTAGATAGAGGAGATACACGAGGGAAGCCTGATGATCGAAGCCATCAGCGACCCGGAGCGCCTCCTCGTTGTGGCCGCGGGCGAGAAGCAGGCGGCCGAGCTCGAGCCGTTCGCTGGGGAGGGACTCCCACACACCCCAACCGATATCGGATGGGGTAGCGGCCGGCGTGAGGCGTTGCAGCGTCGCCATCGCGGCTGCCGTGTCCGCCCGGAGCAGGGAGAGCCGCGCCGTCATCATTTCGGCCACGACGCTATCGCGTTTCGCGCCGCTTCGGGCGGCGATGTTCCGCAGGGCCCGCGTGACGGCTGCCAACTTTGTGCTGTCGCCGAGGTGGGCCTGCCAGATCCCATGATACCAGAGGCGATCGGTCGTCATCGAATCGTACGTCCCTTCCAGGGAGGCGATGACGCCGGCAGCCTTCTGCTCCATTCCCGTGCCCACGGTCGCGTCCAGCACGTACAGGCCCATCGCCGCCGGAAGACCACCAGCGACCGCGGAGTCCAACAGGCCCTTCGCCGCGTCGTAGTGGTGCTCGGCCATGAGCACATGGTTTACCCCCAGCAGACCACCCCATTTCACGCGGGATTCGGCACCCGGCGACCGCAGGACCGCTCGGAACGCACCGATGGCACAGTCCAGTGACGCACCGGCAGCCGACAGCACCCTCCCGGACTCCAGCGCTGCCGCAGGATCCTCCCGGGCTGCAGCTTCCCAGTTCACCCGCCCGGATCCATTCCGAACGCAGTCCATCATGAGCTGGAGGTGGCGGGACATCGTACTGTCAGGGCCGGCTCTGCGGAACCCGTCGACCAGCCGTTGGGCTTCATTGACGCGTCCCTTCCGGAGCGCGATCTCGGCGAGATGCAACAGGGGTGGTGTAAAGGATCGGTCCAACCGCTGCGCCCGGACGAACGCTGCCTCGGCGGAGGAGTCGAGCGCCCACCCTCGCGGAACCAGGTGATAGTACGTCTCACCGAGGCGCATCCAGGCCTCGCTCCAGGTGGTGTCCCCCACCAGCGCCCGTTGGAAATGGAAGACCGCGGAATCGGCATCGCCCGCGAAGTAGTTTTTCATCCCGTAGGCAAGTTGGGCATACCGAGTGGGCAACAAGGTCGCGTGTGCCAAGGCAGCGGTCACCAAGGAGTCCGCCTTGGCCGGCTGTCGAGCCCAATCCGCCGCCTCGGCTCCGCGCAGGGCAGCCGGGGCCAAGGCGGAGTCAGCCTGCACCGCGCGATCGAAATACCCGAGCGCGGCACCGAAGCGCGATCGCCGATATTCGCGCTCGCCCTGCAGCCAGCTCGCGATCGCTGCCGGCTGCCGATCCGCAAGGGCGGCGAGTGCAGTCGAATCAACCGACGCGCCAGGCTGGAGGAGCGATGGCAGGAGTGCACCGACGGCACGAAGCCCGATTTGAGGCAGCGGGACACGCTCCACGACCCCGGAGACGCTGGTTTGCCCAACCAGGGAGTCGCCTCGGGTATCGTGCAGGCGCAGAGTGACGGTGACCGAGTCGCCGATACCGGCAATCGAGCCCTCGAGATAGTAGGCAGCCTGTTGCCGGGAGCTCAGTGCTCTCGCCGCGCGCGCTGTCAACAGTCTGGCATCCTGCCGCTGGCGCTCGTCGAGCAAGGTCCAGCCATCGATCCACTTGAGCGGCTCGGTGTGCTCCAATGCGCTGCCGATCAGGATCGCGATCTCTTCGCCGGCATGGTTATCCTGACTGCCGGGGCGGTGATCGACCACCGGGAAGACCATCACCTTGTTCGGGTCTCCCCCCCCGCTCCATTTCGGTCCTACCCGCCAGACAGCCAGCACCACCGCTACTGCGATTCCGAGAGCCGCCGCGCCCCGGAGCGAGCGCGGCCTGCGCAACCGCCCAGGTTCAGATACGGGTCTCGTGCCGGTCGTCGCATTCAGCGCCTCGGTCAGCCTCAGCGCGTTGGTGAAACGGTCGGCCGGGACCTTAGCCAGTGCGGTCGCCACGACAGCTTCCAGCTCCGGTGACACGGTCGGTCTGACGGTTCGCAGTGGCGCCGGGGTATCGTGCCGGTGGCGGGCGAGGATAGTTTGCGCCGTCCTGCCGTTGAAGGGGGGCTCTCCCGCCAACATCTCGTAGAGCACGCAACCGAGAGAGTAGATGTCGCTGCGGGCGTCCACGCCGTGATCGCCGCTCCCCTGCTCCGGACTCATGTACTCCGGCGTGCCGATCGCCATCCCGGTCGCCGTCAGGGCATCCTCATCCGCTTCCGAGATGACCTTTCCGATCCCGAAATCCGCGACCAGCGCGTGCGCTCCGCTCAGCAGAATGTTGGCCGGCTTAATGTCGCGGTGGACCACACCTTGGGCGTGGGCACAGCTCAGCGCCTCGGCGACTTCCCGCGTGATCTGGAGAGCGTCCGCCAGCGGGAGCTGCTTCTCCCGCCTGATTCGTTGCCGCAGGGTCTCCCCCGTGACGTAGGGCATGACGTAGTAGAGCAGCCCATCGGCCGTGCCCGAGTCGTAGAGCGGGAGGATGTGGGGGTGCTGGAGGTGGGCCGCGATGTGGATCTCACGGAGGAACCGCTCACTGCCGATCGCCGCGGCGAGCTCGGGCCGGAGGACCTTGATCGCCACGTCGCGGTCGTGCTGCCGGTCGTGGGCAAGGTAAACATGGGCCATGCCCCCGGACCCGATCTCCCGATCGAGCTCATAACGGTCCGCGAGCGCGGCCCGCAGGCGATCAACCTGGTCCATCACGGTGGCACCCACGTGAGGCCTCGGTGGGGAGTGGGAAACTCCCCCTACCCTGAAACCGGCTGGTTCTGGTGTTTGCTACTATATGTCGTGGAACCGCTTGCCGCTAGAGGATATACCGCCTGAGGTCGTCGTCGTTGATGATCTTCGCCAGCCGCTCCCGCACCGTCTCCGCGTCGAACACGATCTTCTTGTCCGGATAGTCCGGCAGCTCGAACAGCACCTCCTCCATCAGCGCCGACATCACCGTGTGGAGGCGCCGCGCGCCGATGTTTTCCATCCGGTCGTTGGCCATGAACGCCACGCGGGCCACTTCCGCGATCCCGTCCGAGGTGAACGCGAGCTCCGCGCCTTCCGCCGCCACCAGCGCCTGGTACTGGCGGGTGAGGGCGTTCTCCGGCTCGGTCATGATCCGGATGAAGTCCTGCTCGGTGAGCGGCAGCAGCTCCACCCGGATGGGGAAGCGGCCCTGCAGCTCGGGGATGAGATCCGAGGGCTTGGACACGTGGAACGCCCCGGCGGCGATGAACAGGATGTGGTCGCTCCGGACGTAGCCGTAGCGGGTCTGTACGGTGGAGCCCTCCACGATCGGCAGGAGATCGCGCTGCACCCCCTCGCGCGACACGTCCGGCCCGCCGGCCTGGCCCCGGTCGCCCGCGATCTTGTCGATCTCGTCGATGAAGATGATCCCGTGGTTCTCCACCCGGTCGAGCGCCTCGTTCACGACGTCGTCCATATCGACCAGCTTCTTGAGCTCCTCGTCGATCATCACCCGCCGGGCCTCGGGCACCTTCACCGTGCGCCGCTTCTTCCGCTTGGGCAACATCTCCTGGAGCATCTCGGTGAAGTTGATGTCCGGGCCCTCCATCCCCTGGGGCGGCTGGATCAGGTCCATCATGGGGAAGTTCTGGGGCACCACCTCGATCTCCACCTCGCGGTCGTCCAGCCGGCCGTCGGCCAGCATCTCGCGCAGCTTCTCGCGGGAGCGCTGCCGCCGCTCCTCCTCGGCCGTGGCGGCGCGCTCGGGGCGGGCCTGGCCACTGGAGCCGACCACGAACACAGGGCTCACGGCCGCGCCACCGCCGTCGGGCTTCATGGGCGGCGGTGCGGCCGGGAGCAGCAGATCGAGCAGCCGCTCATCCGCCCGCCGCTCCGCCTGGGGATAGACCTCGTCTTCCCGCTCGGTCCGCACCATGTTGATGGCGGAATCCACCAGGTCCCGCACCATCGATTCCGCGTCCCGGCCGACGTACCCCACCTCGGTGAACTTCGACGCCTCGACCTTGATGAAGGGGGCCCCGCTCAAACGGGCCAGCCGGCGGGCGACCTCGGTCTTTCCCACGCCGGTGGGGCCGATCATGATGATGTTGTACGGGGTGATCTCGTCCCGGATGTCGTCGGGCGCCTGGGCCCGCCGCCAGCGGTTCCGCACCGCGATGGCGACCGCCTTCTTGGCGGCCTCCTGTCCCACGATGTAGCGATCCAGCTCCGCCACGATCTGCCGGGGCGGCATCTCCTCCAGCCAGGGGAGCGGCGCTGCGGGCTCGCCGGTCTCGGGCACGGACACGTCGGTGGCAAGGTCGGTCATATCACTTCTCGCCCGGCAGCTCCAGAATGGTGATGTGCCGGTTGGTGAAGACGCAGATGTCGGCCGCGATCTCGAGCGAGCGCTGCACCACGTCGCGGGCGCTGAGCCCGCCGACCGGAAGCAGCGCCCGCGCGGCGGCCAGGGCGTAGTTCCCGCCCGAGCCGACGGCCACGATACCGTCGTCGGGCTCGATCAGCTCCCCGGAGCCGCTCAGCAGGAAGGCGTGCTCCAGATCGGCCACCACCAGTAGCGCTTCCAGCCGCCGGAGCACGCGGTCGCTCCGCCAGTCCTTGGCCAGCTCGACGGCGGCCCGGGGGAGGTTGGCGGGGTAGCGATCCAGCTTCTCCTCGAACTTCTCGTACAGGGTGAGCGCATCGGCCACCGACCCGGCGAAGCCCGCCAACACCTTGCCGCCCTTCAGGGTCCGCACCTTGGTCGACTTGGCCTTCATCACCGTGTCGCCGATGCTGACCTGGCCGTCGCCGCCGAGCGCGACGCGGCCGTCCCTGCGGACAGCGAGAATGGTGGTACCGTGGAACTGCGTCACGCCGAACTCCTCCTTGTGATTCCGCACGGAGCCGTCGTCTCCCCACGCTCCATTCCCCTGCCCCACCCTGCCTACCCTGCCTCACCCTGCCCCACCTTCCCCTTACGCCCGCGGATGCGCCTGGTTGTACACCTTCTTGAGGCGCTCGACGCTGGTGTGCGTGTATACCTGCGTGGTGCTGAGCGATGCGTGGCCCAGCAGCTCCTGCACCGACCGAAGATCGGCGCCGGCATCGAGCATGTGGGTGGCGAAGGTGTGCCGCAGCGAGTGGACCCGGAGTCCGTCCCCTCCCACCGCGTCGAACATCGCGTGCATCAGCCGCTGTATGCCGCGCGGCGCCAGCCGTTTGCCCCGTGCGCTCAGGAACACCGCCCGGCGGTCGCTGCCCGGCCGGGCTGCCGCGGCTTCCCGGTGGTTAAGATAGCGGCGGAGCGCCGACACCGCCCGCGAGCCGACCGGCACGATGCGCTCCTTCCGCCCCTTGCCGCGGACCTTGGCCTGATCGGAGAGGAGATCGAGGTCCTCCAGGTTCATGCCGTTCAGCTCGGAGAGGCGGATGCCGGTCGAGTAGAACAGCTCCAGGATCGCCAGATCGCGGGTGGGGCCGAATTCGTCTCCGGCCGCGCGCGCTTCGGCCCACTCGAAGAGGCGGCCGGTCTGCTCCCGGTCCAGGTAGGCCGGCAGCCGCTTGTCCAGCTTCGGCACCTTTCCGGCGCGGGCCACCCCGTTGGAAACGCCGTGGTTTTCCTGGAGGAAGCGGTAGAAGCTCCGTACCGCCGACAGCGCGCGCGCCGCGCTGCGCTTGGCCAGCCCCTGCCGCTGCAGCTCGCCCAGGAAGCCGCGGAGCCCGAGCCGGTCGACGGTGCTCCAGGTCCAGGAGCCGGCGTAATGCCGGTCGCAGAAGCTGGTGAACGCCTCGAGGTCGCGGCGGTAGGCCTTGACCGTGTGGGGGGACTGGCCGCGCTGCTTGTCGAGATAGGTGAGGAACTCGGCGATGTGGGGGTGTAGGGGGTGCGTCACAACGTCCTCTGCCAGGCCGCGAAGTCCGCCTGCGCCCGCTCCACCAGCAGGTCCTTCTTGCGCTCCTTCTTCACCTTGCCGGGCAGCGGATCGAGCAGGCCGAAGTTGGCGTTCATCGGCTGGAAGTGCCGTGGATCGGCCTCGCGCAGGTAGCGATAGAGGCCGCCCAGCATGGTGGTCGGCGGCGGCACGGCCGCGGGGCTCCCGGAGAGCCGCCGGGCCAGGTTGATGCCCGCCAGGAGCCCGGTGCCGAGCGACTCGGTATAGCCCTCCACCCCGGTGAGCTGGCCGGCGAAGAAGAGGGCATCGTCGTCGCAGGCGGTGAGCGCGGGCCCCAGGCTGGCCGGACTGTTGACATAGGAGTTCCGATGGATGCTGCCGAACCGGAGGTACTCCGCCGACTCCAGCCCCGGGATCATCCGGAACACCCGCTGCTGCTCCGGAATCCTGAGCCGGGTCTGGAAGCCCACCAGATTCCACATCTGGCCGGCCCGATCCTCCCGGCGCAGCTGCACCACCGCGTGGGGCTCGCGTCCGGTGCGCGGATCCGGCAGACCCACCGGCTTCATCGGACCGAAGCGGAGCGTTTCCCGGCCGCGCCGCGCCATCTCCTCCACCGGCAGACACCCCTCGAAATAGGGGACCGCATCGAAGTCGTGCCCCTGGTGCTGGTCGGCCTCGAGCAGCGCGTCGATGAATCGGTCGTATGCCGGCGCATCCATCGGGGCGTTGAGGTAGTCGTCTCCCTCGCCCTTGCCGTAGCGGGAGAGCGGGTAGAGCCGGTCGTGATCCAGCGAGTCGTCCGCCACCACCGGAGCGATCGCGTCGTAGAAGGCCAGCGCCGCCGAGCCGAGCCGTAGAGCCAGCGCGGCGCTCAAGCGCTCCGAGGTGAGCGGACCGGTGGCCACGACACCGGGCGACGGCAGCGACGTCACCTCCTCGCGCAGCACGGTGATGGCGGGATGAGCGGTCACCCGATCGTGCACCGATCGGGAGAAGACCTCCCGATCGACCGCGAGCGCCGTCCCTCCCGGCACCCGCGCCTCATCGGCGCACGGCAGCAGCAGACTGCCGAGCGCCCGCAGCTCGGCCTTGAGCAGGCCATGCGCGTTGGTGAGGTCGACGGACTTGAAGGAGTTGCTGCAGACCAGCTCGGCCAGCCGGTCGGTGTGGTGAGCCGGCGTGGGGACCACCGGCCGCATCTCGTAGAGCGTGACCCGGACGCCACGCTCGGCCAGCGCCCAGGCCGCCTCCGAGCCGGCGAGCCCTCCGCCGACGACGGTGGCGACGGCGGCGCTCACGCCAGCGCCACCTCCTCGGGCTCGGCGATGATGATCTTGTTGCCGCACTTGAGGCAGGTCCGGCTCTCGCCCTCGGTCTTGCTGAACTTCTTCTCCATGCCCACCCAGCCGCATTCGGCGCAGGTGTCCGGGACCGGCTTATTCCAGGTCGAGAAGTCGCACGCGGGGTAACGCACGCAGCCCCAGAATGACTTGCCCCGCTTGGTGCGGCGCTCGGCAAGGTCGCCCTCGAGGCACTTGGGGCACTTGATCCCGAGCGGGATGGCCCGGGTTCCCTTGCATGCGGGATAGGTGGTGCACGCCAGAAACTCGCCGAACCGCCCGGTCTTGATGACCATCGGCGAGCCGCACAGATGACACTTCTCGTCGGTCGGCCGGTCGGGGGCCCGCCCCTTCCGGAGCGACTTCACGTAGTCGCAGGTGTCCTTGTACTTGACGCAGGCCAGGTAAGGTCCGAACCGGCCGGTCTTGAGCTCGATCGGGGAGCCGCACTTGGGGCAGCGCTCCTTGGCCAGCTCTTCCGGCACCAGCCCGTGCGCGTCGGCCACCAGCGCGTTCAAGTCCACGGCCTCGAGCGCCTTGCTGAACGGACTGTAGAAGTCGGTCAGCACGCCCTGCCAGAGGAGCTCCCCGTCCTCGATCCGGTCCAGCTCGGTCTCCATCTCGGAGGTGAACTCGACGTTGAAGATGCCGGGGAACTTGCCGACCATGATCTTCTCCACCAGCTCACCCAGCTCGGTGGGGAAGAAGCGCCGCTGCTCCACCTTCACGTACTCCCGGGCTGATAGCGTCGAGATGATGGCGCTGTAGGTCGAAGGCCGGCCGATGCCGAGCCGCTCCAGCTCCTTCACCAGGCTGGCCTCGGAGAACCGCGGGGGTGGCTCGGTAAAGTGTTGCGACGGCGTGATCTCCCGCACCTCGACCCGGTCGCCCACGGCGAGCTGCGGGATGGGGGGCAGATCGTCCATCGTCTTGCCCTCCTCTTTCTCCCGGCCCTCGGTGTACAGCACGTGATATCCGTCGAACACCAGCACCGATCCGGTCGCCCGGAAGAGGTACTGGCCCAGATCGAAGTCCACGATAGTCATGTCGTAGACCGCCGGCGTCATCTGCGAGGCCACGAAGCGCTGCCAGATGAGCTGGTAGAGCCGGAACTGGTCGGGCTCCAGGTAGCGCTGGACCTGCTCCGGCCGGCGGTTCACGTCGGTCGGACGGACGGCCTCGTGGGCGTCCTGTACCCGGGCGTTCTTCTTGGAGCTGTACGAGTTGGGTGACTCGGGCAGATATGGCTTGGCGTAGCTGCGCCCGATGAAGTCCCGCACCGAGGCGATGGCCGCGTCGGAGACCCGCACGGAGTCGGTCCGCATGTAGGTGACGAGACCGACCGGCCCGTCCTCGCCGACGTCCATGCCCTCGTACAGGTCCTGCGCCGCCCGCATAGTGCGCCGGGAGGAGAAGCCCAGCTTCTTGGCCGCCTCCTGCTGCAGCGTGCTGGTGGTGAAGGGGGCCGCGGGGTTCTTCTTCCTGTGGCGCTTCTCGACCTTGGTGACCACGAACGGCATCGGCCGCACCACATCCACCACCGCCTGGGCGTCCGCCGCCGAATGCAGCTGCGGCTTGTGGCCGCCGACTTTGGCGAGTGCCGCCTCGAAGGTCTGGCCGCCCTTGGCGCAGAGCGCCTCGATGCTCCAGTACTCCTGCGGAGTGAAGGCGCGGATGGCGCGCTCCCGCTCGACGATGAGCCGGAGCGCCACCGTCTGGACCCGCCCGGCGGACAGTCCCGTCTTGATGCTGCGCCAGAGGATCGGGCTCGCCTTGTAGCCCACCAGCCGGTCGAGGATTCGGCGCGCCTGCTGGGCGTTCACCTTGCGGTCGTCGATCTCGCCGGGGGCGCGCATCGCTTCCTGGATTGCGTCCTTGGTGATCTCGTGAAACAGCACCCGGTGGGTCGGCACGGTGGACTTGAGCTGGTCGGCCACGTGCCAGGCGATGGCCTCGCCCTCCCGGTCGGGGTCGGTGGCCAGATAGATAGTGGACGCGCCCTTGGCGGCCTTCTTGAGCTCCGATAGGGTCTTGGTCTTCCCCTTGATGGTGACGTACTTCGGCTCGAACCCGCGCTCCACGTCCACCCCGAGCTCGCGGGTGGGCAGGTCTCTCAGGTGCCCCACGGTGGCCTTCACGTCGTAACCCGCGCCCAGGTACTTCCCGATCGTCTTGGCCTTGGTGGGCGACTCGACTATTACCAACGCGCTCCCCTCCCCCCGGGCACTGCCCCGGGGGGTCCCGGCCTTCGGCTTGCGGGCCGCCGGCTTGACCGCCGCGGACTTCGCCGCCGGGGCTTTCGCTTCGGCCGGCTTCGCTGCCGCCGGCTTCGTTGCCGCCGGCTTCGCTGCCGCGGGCTTGGCCTTCTTAGCGGGTTTTACGGTTCGCTTCGGTCTTGTCGCCATGTCTCCACTGTAGCCACTGGGGTCATCGAAAGGTCAACCACGGGAGTAGCAAGAAATCCGTCCGGCCCGGCCTTGGCAACCGCCCAGACCGGGCCGGGGCCCCGTGATAGCAATGTAACACTATTAGTGGCAATTACTTGGAGAGGATTGCCCGGGACCACCCCGCGGAGCCCGTCGCCACGCGGATCACCCCTTCGGCCACCGTGGCCGGGGCACCGCTCTCCGCCGCGACCTCATAATCGGCGAGACGGTAGAACGGTTCCCGGACCTTGAGCAGCTCCCGCATCCGTTCCAGCGGATCGCCCCCCTCGAGCAGCGGCCGAGCCTCGCTCTGCCCGCTCCGCCGGGAGGCCACGGTGGCGGTACACTTGAGATAGATAATGGTAGCAACCCGCCGGGCTTGCTCGAGCTGCCCCGGCTGCGCCGCCCACCCGGCCCCGGGCACCACCACCGCGGGCGAGGCATGGAGTGCCGCCAGCACCGCGTCGTGCTCCATCTTGCGGAACCTCGGCTCTCCGACCATCCCGAAGATCTGGGCCACCGGCATGCCCATCTCCCGGATCAGCAGGCTGTCGACGTCGATCAGGGGCGCGTTCAGACCATCGGCCACCAGCTTGCCGACGGTGCTCTTCCCGCTCCCGGGAAGCCCGACCAGTATCAGGTGACGGGACATCAGCCCTCCACCGCTTCACGCAGGGCCGCCCAGCGCGACCCCAGCGCGCCGACGTACCCGGCGAAATTGCGCCGCATCTCGGCCAGCGAGTCTCCTCCGAACTTCTCCAGCATGGCGTCGGCCAGCACGACGGCCACCAGCGCCTCGGCGATGACGCCCATCGCCGGCACGGCGGTCACGTCCGAGCGCTCGCTCTGGGCACTGGCCGGCTGGCCGGAGGTGAGATCCACGGTAGGGAGCGGCGACATGAGGGTGGAGATCGGCTTCATGGCCACCCGAAGGACGACGGGCTCTCCGGTGGTGATCCCGCCCTCCAGGCCGCCGGCATTGTTGGAGCGGCGGCGAAAGCCACCCCGGGCATCGCCACCACGAGGCGGAGCATGGCCCGAGGGATCGATCGGATCGTGGACCTCGGATCCAGGGCGCCGGGCCGCCTCGACGCCCATCCCGACCTCCACCGCCTTCACCGCCGGGATGGACATCAGCATGGCGGCCAGCCGGCCATCCAGCTTCCGGTCCCAGCTCACGTGACTGCCGAGCCCGACCACCACGCCGCGGGCGATGACCTCGACCTCCCCGCCGAGGGTGTCGCCCGCCTTCTTGGCCTGGTCGATCCGGGCGATGATTGCGGCCTCGACCGCGGGGTCGAGCACCCGGACTTCGGATCGGTCCGCCGCCTCGTTGAGCGGCACCGGCAACTCGGCCGGCGGAGTGGCCGTGATGCCTCCCAGGGAGACGACGTGACTGCCGATTTCGACCCCGAACTCGTCCAGCAGCCTGCGGGCGAGGGCCCCGGCCGCCACCCGGGCGGTCGTCTCCCGGGCGCTGGCACGCTCCAGGATGTCGCGGGCATCGACCCGGTCGTATTTGAGCACCCCGACCAGGTCCGCGTGGCCAGGCCGGGGGCGGGTCACCCGGCGGCGGCGGAGCTCGCCCGGCTCAGCCGTGGCTTCGTGGGCCATGACATCCTGCCAGTTTCCCCAATCCCGGTTCGGGATGAGCATCGCCACCGGCGAGCCGAGCGTTTCCCCCGCGCGAACGCCCGCGATCCACTCGACGTGGTCGCGCTCGATCTTCATCCGGGCCCCGCGACCGTAGCCCTGCATCCGCCGGAGCAGGTCGCGATCGACCCACTCGGCCGACACCGGCAGGCCCGCGGGCAGCCCCTCGACCAGGGCGATCAACCCCCTGCCGTGGGATTCGCCGGCGGTGGAGAATCGGAAGCTCACGCGGGCCTCGCTTCGCGCCCGGGGGATGGAGGAAAACGAACGAGCCCGGCCTGCGCCGGGCTCGTTCCCGTCGTGGTGCTGGAGCGGCCGCGCCGCGCGGTTACTGCTCCGAGACGCCGTCGTCGGTGATCCGGGGTGTGACCAAGATAATGAGGTCGCGCCGGTTTTCCTGCTCATCGGAGAAGGAGAAGAGCTTCCCGATGATGGGCAGCCCACTCAGCAGCGGGATCCCGGACCGGTTCTTGGTGACCGTGGTGACCGTGAGGCCGCCGATAACCGCCGTCTCGCCGTCCTCGACCAGGAGCTGGTTGTCGGCCTTCTGCTTCTGGAAGATGAAGCCGAGGTCCGCCGCCGCGAGCGGCTGGATGGCCGACCGCTCGGTGTGTAGCTGCATCAGAACCTGGCGGTTGTTGGTCACGTGCGGCGTGACGGTGAGCCGGATACCGGTCTCCTTGAACTGCACGTTGGCGCGGGCGTTGCCGCCGGTACCGGCCGACGCGTCGATGACGCGAACCGGTGTCTCCTCACCAACGAGGATGTCCGCCTGACGGTTGTCCAGGGTGGAGATGACCGGCTCGGCCTGGATGTCGGCCAGCTCGCTCTTCTCCAACGCGCTCAGGAAGCTGGTCAGAGAGAAGCCGCCGATGCTGGTGGAGAAGACCAGGTCGAGTGCGGACGCGGTGATGGTGGCGTCGGCATTGCCGATGGCCGAGACCGAGTTGCCGCCCAGATCGATGACGTTGATGTTCCGGTCGAGCAGCTTGGTCGGATTGAACGGGTCGGGATGCTGCACCAGCTTGTTGAAGAACTGGTTGCGGTTGCCCAGGTCGTACCGGAGGCCGAGCTGCTCGACGTCGGTGCGATCGACGAAGATGATCTTGGCCTGGATGGAGAGCTGCGGGGTGCGTACATCGAGCCCCCGCACGAAGTCGCTGATGCTGGCGATGCGGCTCCGGGTGTCGGTCAGGATCAGCGCGTTGGAGCCGGTATCCGCGACGACGCGGCCCCGGTTCTTGGTGAGGATGCTCTCCACCGTCTTGGACAGCGAGCTGGCCTGGGCATAGTTGATCCGAACGATGCTGGTCTCGAGCGGCTCGAGCGAGTCGAGCGCCGCCAGCGCCGTGGGCGAGTCGACCCGGATGATGCCGCCGGCCATCTCCTGGGCCGAGAGGCCCTGCGTGGCCAGGATGGCCTGGAACGCCTGGGGCCAGGGCTGATTCTTGATTTCGGCGTTGACCTCGCCCTTGATGTCCTTGCCCAGGATGATGGTGCGCCCGCTGAAGGCGGCGAACCCGGAGACCACGTCGGCGATGCTCGCCCGATCCCAGTTGACCGTGATCCGTGGCTCCTCGGCGCGGGTGAGGATCGGGGCGCTGTTCACCCGAACCTCGGGCTTACGGGTGGGCGCCGCCGCCGCGGGGGCCGGGGCCGGAGCTTCGTCAGTTGCCAGGGCCGCGCCCTCGTCCTCCGAAGTCCAGGCCTGGAACGACGGCGCGGGGCCGAAGTTCACCCGGATGGCTTCGGCGCTGCGGTCGATCTTGTAGGTCTTGGCCCCGTCCAGCTCGAGCACGATCCGGACGACGTCCGGCCGGAACTGGGAATAGCGAAGGTTGCGCACCCCGCCGCGCGTGACCCCGTCGTAGAGTGCCGCAGCCGTCTGATTGAGCCGCGCCCCTACCACATCCAGCACGAGGCGGTCGGGATCGGTGAGCATGAAGTCGCGCACCTGGACGGCGCCATGAATCCCGATCACCACCTCGGCCTTGCCGGCGGCCGGCGCGAGGCTCACGGCCGTGACCTCGCCGTTGGCGGGCTCGTCTGCCCGGAGCGGAGAGACCGCGGCGAAAGCCACCGTGGCGATGAGCCCGAAGCGATACATGCCCGTCATGGTGTCTCGACCTCCTGCTTGCGCAGCGAGAGAGTTTCCTGGCGCTCGAATCCGAAGTCCTGAATCATGAACACAGCATCCCGGGGCCGGATCTGCACCAGCCGCGCCCGGCTCAACTGGTCACCCACCCGCAGCTTGTGCCGCTTGGCGGAGACCTTCTCCCGCAGCACCACCATACTGTTCGACGGCGTGCGGAGATCCAGATAGACGCCCACCAGGTCGCAGTCGGCGACCTCGGGGCCGTTCTTGTCGACGATCAGCAGCGAGTTGAACGGGTCACGGGTGCCTCCGGCGTAGGCGAAGGTCTCCCGCATCACCTCGATCTCGCGCGCCTTCTGGGCCGAGTCGGCCATCATCGCTTCGGCGTCGGCCATTCGGGCGATCGAATCCGGGACCGGCGAGGAAGCCGGCGCGGCCGGGGCCTTGGAGCTGTCCGGCTGGTGGACGCTCACCGCGGTGGTGGCGGCGAGAGTCGACCGGCCCTGGGCAGCCGTGTCGTCGCCCTGCTGCCCACGGGAGCAGCCGCCGAGCGTCAGCGCGCCGAGCAGGGCGAACCTGAGCAGAGCGTTAGGTGCCACTGGCCTCTCCCTCCGGACTCGAAGATTTGACGTACGTACGGATCTGGAACTTGGCCTCGAGCAGCGAACCGGAGGTGTCTCCCAGCGCCTTGGCCGCGGCCGCGTTGGCCACGTTGACGGTCAGGTCGTAGGGCACGATGATCCGCTGCAGGCTGGCGACGTCGGCCAGGAACTCGCCGATGTGATCGTAATGACCGATGACCGACATGTTGTACTTGTAGGTGTCGAACGGCGCCGGCCCCGGCTCGACTGGCAGCGGAACCACCTGCGACAGGGTGACGCCCCGGATCTTGCTCCGGCTGGAGATGTCATCGAGCAGGTTGGGCACCTCGTTCCGCTCGGGCACCAGGCGCCGGAGGAGCGAGAGGCTGCCGCGATACGTGTCCAGCCGCTTGCGGAGATCCTCGACCGTGCCGCGGACCAGCTCCTTCTTGGCGCTGTCGGTGGCCGCGGTCAATTGCGCGATGGTGTCGCGCATGGCGGCAACCCGACCCTGACGGGCGGTCACGCCGGATACGCCGAGGTTCTGGATCAGCGTGCCGGTGTATGCGATGTACCCCACCAGGCCCGCGAGCAGCACGACCAGCACGGGCCCGGATTTCTGTGACGACAGGGATGCCATGGAGTGCCTACCTCACCGAATTGCTGAGGGGAACGGTCCGGATGTATGCCGAGTCCGCCTGTCTGTAGCTGGCCCGGATGACGAACGCCGTGAGCGGCCGCTCCTTTTCCACGACCGTCTGCGCCGACACCGGCGTGACGTCGGTGATCCAGGGCGAAGCCTCGAGCTGCCGGAGGAACCGGGTATACGCCTGGATGTCGACCGTGCGCCCGTTGACCTCGAACTGCATCATGGTGGGCAGCGGGGGAGCGTTCTTGGTCGTATCGGCCGGGGCCGGCGCCGGAGTGGCGGGTGTGCTCGCCATACCCACCGTGATGAGCCAGGTGTAGGCCGGCAGCGCCCGGGTCACTTCGTCGAGCACATGGGACCAGACGTAGCGATCGCCATCCACCTGGCGGATGACGCCGATCTGGGCGACCAGGGAGTCCCGAATGGTCTCCTGGTGCCGCTTCTCCGCCAGAAAGGACTTGAAGCGCCGGTGCTCGGCCCGGGTGGCCTCGAGCTGCGGCTCCAAAGCGCTGAGCTCGCGCGTGGTGCCCAGGATCGCGAAGCCCAGCCAGCCCAGCACGACGACCCAGCTCGCCACGGCCACCAGTAGCAAGGGGTCCTTGATCTTGCCACCCAGACCGCGGACGCCCTGCAGCGCCCCCTGGAAGGGCGAGCCGGCGCGCTTGCGCTTGAGGTTCGGGCGGAGATTGACGGTGATCATCGGTGATGACGTCCGGGGCTCGGGTTTACGCCGCGCTGCGCAGCGCGAGACCAATCGGGAGCATCAGCAGCGGGGCGACCTCGTCGACGGGCAACAGGTCGAACACCCCGTCGGCCACCTGCAGCTTCTCGATCGGATTGGCCAGCTGGACCGGGATCTTGAGACGGTCCGACAGGACCTTGTTCAACCGGGGGATGCGGGCACCGCCGCCGGTGGTGAAGATCCGGGAGATCCCGCCCGCCGACCTGCTGGCGGACTGCAGGAAGGCGGCGGCCCGCTCGACGCCGACCGCCAGCTCTTCGCCACGGGACTCGAGGAACGGATCGAGCACCTCGCTCGACTCGACGCCTTGCAGCAGCTTGTCGGCCTCTTCGGCGGACAGACCGCGCTCGCGCTGGAGATCTTCCTTGAAGCGGCGGGTGCCGACCGGGATGTCCCGGGTGAGCACCGGCACGCCGTCGTCCAGGATGTTGATGTTGGTGGTTTCGTGGCCGATGTTGACCAGGCCGACGACGCCGTGCATGGCCTCGGGATAGTTGACCTCGAAGGCGTTGTGGAGCGCGAAGGCATCCACATCGATGACGCTGGCCTCGAGCCCGACGTCGGCCAGCAGCGCCACCTTGTGCTCCACCAGCTCGCGCTTGGCGGCCACCAGGAGGACGGTCATCTGCAGGCCTTCACCCTCGGGGTCCAAGATCTGAAAGTCGAGCTCGACGTTGTCCATGTCGAACGGCACGTGCTGCTCCGCTTCCCAGCGGATCACCTCGCGCGCCTCGCCCTCCTTCATCCGGTCCATAGCGATCTTCTTGATGATCACGTCCCGCCCGCCCACCGCGGTCACGACCTTCTTGGCCTTGATGCCGGCGGAGGCGAGCAGCCCCTTGATGGCCTCGGCCACGATGGCGGGGTCCATGACCTCACCCTCGACGATGGCGTCGTTCACCACTGAGGTGAACGCGACCTTGGTGAGGACCGGACCGCCGGAGGAGTGCGAGATGGCAACGAGCTTGATGAGCCCGCTGCCGATGTCCAGGCCTACCGTCATCGCATTGCGCCCGAAGAGTCCCATAGTATCCGCTTGTTGAGGGGTGGCTCTGGCCTGCCGCGCTGTGCCGAACTCCCCGCAACGCCGGGGCATGAGGCTAGTCAGGCCGGTCGTAGGGCAACCGATGTGCCACACAAATTGCACCGCCCTAGCTCGTTGCGGAGAACCGATTTGCTTCGGGGTGTACCCCAGTTCACCAGGCCTCTCAGGGCCCCCGACCTGCTCTTTCGCAAGGCGTTTCTCGGGTTGCAGCAGTGCGTCGTATGGCGCGCTTGCGCAGGGGTTTGCACCCTCCCAACAGGCCGGCGGCGGCCCCCGAGAGAGGAGCCGCCGCCGGCACCGACGAATCCGCGAGTTCCTAGTTGGTTTCGTAGAGCTGGGCCCAGCTCCGCTGGTCGAGCACGGTCGGGACTGCCGAGCCCTGGAGGGCCCGACGAATGGCGCAGGAGGAATAGTTCACGGTGGCGTTACCGGTCAGGCGGCTGTCGTCGAGCGTGACGTTCTGAGCCAGAATGCCGCCGTAGAACTTGACGTCGTCGCTGCCGGTGCCGCGCACGTCCACGCCGCCGGTCACGATGACCGGACCGTAGAAGTCGATGCGGCCCTGCACGGTGAGGTTTCCCTCGACCAGCAGAATTCCCTGACCTTCACCGGTCCCTGAGATGCTGAGATCGCCGTAATGGTAGATGATCGGGAAATAGTTGAAACACGGGCTGGCCTTGTCGGTAGGCGCGCCCCAGTTGGTCAGGACCGATGTGTCGCACCTCGACGGGCTCCCGGTGACGGCGGCGGCCAGCCCGCTGATGTCGCTCGTGAGGGTCAGGGTCCGCAGCGCCTTGAGCGCGTTGAAGTTGGTGCTACCGAAGATGTTTCCGGAGTTCAGGGTAGAGTCCGACACACTCTTTGGGCTGCCCGCGATGGTGGAGCTACCCTTTTGATCGAGCGTCCCGTTGTAGCGTACGCCGGCCACGTCGCCGGGCGTCGGGCAGCTCACGCCCGCGTCGGTCCACGCCGAAGGCGTGGCATCGATGCCGCTCACGGTGGAGGTGCCGCCGACCAGCACATCTCCCAGCGCCGTCAAGCCGGCGCTGACGCTGATGTTGGCCGAAGCGAGACGGAAGAGGGTGCCGATCTTCTTTCTGGCCATCTGGGTGCCGGCAGCGTCATTCCGCTGGCCGAGCGCTTCGACCAGGAACAGGCTGCTCGAGAGCTTGCGCACGCTCGAGGTAGTCGAGACGTATGTGCCGGCCATCGACGAGGTGACGGTCTGCGCAACCGCGGGGTTCACCGCCATCGCCGTGAGGGTGGTGGCGTCCATGGCGGCAAAGGCATCGCTCAGTGCCGCCTCGGCCCCTTCGGCCGCCTGGGCGGCGTAGACGCCGTTCTGCCCGGACTGCTGCTCCAGGCGGCCGGCGAAGAACGTTCCCGCGACGAGCGCACCGATCACCACCAGAGCGAAAATCGCTACGGCCAGGGCGATGCCCCGTTCGTTATGCAGGCGTGGAGCTGGCA
Source organism: Gemmatimonadales bacterium (assembly GCA_036265815.1). NCBI lineage: Bacteria > Pseudomonadati > Gemmatimonadota > Gemmatimonadia > Gemmatimonadales > Gemmatimonadales bacterium. The sequence continues at coordinate 64,783 of DATAOI010000078.1, read as the reverse complement.
TACCCGTCTCCTTGAGGGATGGGTCGATCATCGAAGTGCATTCCGCAGCGTCACCCGGCTCACCACCGAATCCTCCACGACCGCGACGTTGGAGGAGCCGCCGCCGGTGGACACCGCACCATTGGTGATACCTTTGATGGTGACCAGGATGCTTCTGACGTTATTCGGGTCGGTCGTCTCCGTGGCCCCCGTCTGGTCGTAATACTTGAGCGTGAGGCCGGTGGCTTCCTTGAGCGGTCCGAGGAGCGGCTGCTTGGTCAGCTCACCAGCGCTCACCGACTGGACGCCCAGCCACCATTTCCCGCCGCTTGGGTAGAGTCCCATCTCCATCACCTCGAATAGACGCACCGGAGCACCGAGATCCGGCGCGGCGAGTCCAGGCATGGTCAGGGTATACGACGCGGCACCCCCTGGGCAGGCGGTTCCCGTGCCCACCGCGGTGATCAACGCCGTCTGCCAGGTCCCGTCCGAGCCGGTTGATGGGTCCGTCTGGAAGAAGACGTACCCGGCATCGCGTGTCTGCTGCGGGGCTCGGTATCCGGACCAGGTGTCCTTGTAGATCGAGATGACTCCAGCAGCCGACTGACAGACGAACCCGAGGCCACGCATGGCGCGGTACCTGATGTTGGTTGCCCCCAGCGTCAGGATGTCGGTCTCGATAGCGGTGCCACCTATTACGGTATTGAGCTCTCGCAACTCGCTCGGTACGATCAGCGAGGCGGCCCGCTCGTTGGACTGCAGGTCGGTGCGAGCCGCCTGCGCGTTGGACAGCCGCTGACTCGTGGTGAGCAGCTTGTAGATGGCCCCGGTGACGGTCAGCATGACCACCATGGCCATGAGGATCTCGACCAAGGTAAAGCCCCGTTGATTTCGCATGGCGGTCAGCACCCGATCCTGGTGGTGAACACGTCACTGTGAGTACCGCCGTTGGCGGTGTTGTAGGTGACGGTCTCGGTGACAATGCTCGGGTCGCCGGCTGTGACGACCCAGGTCTCGGTGACGCCCTGCGCCGTGACCGGCCCGCCGCTCGCGAAGCTGGCGTGGGTACACTTCGGGCTGGTGCGGTAGGCCGCGTTCCGGAGCAGGTCGAACCGCTGGGAGGCGAGCTGCGCCGCGCGGGTTCCCATCTGCCCGCGGCCGATCATCCGGGTGACCATGCCCGCCGACCCCGCAAGTGCCACGATGCCGATGCCCAGCACGACCACGGCGACCAATACTTCGACCAGGGTGAATCCGGCTCTGGCCTGTTTCACTTGGTGACCCTCCCCAGATAATCGAGCGACACGGAATCCCGCTTGCCGCTCCGGCTGACCACGATATACACCGGTGTGGCACTGAGCCCAGCGGCGAAGCCACGCGGATCGTAGTCGACCGACGTCATCGTTACGCTCGGGCTGACGGTGACCCCGTAGAGCGCGTTCAGATTCTGCACCGCGCCGATGCTGTCCATAGTGCCGGCGCCCGCGGCGGTGCGCGGCTTGGCCGTCACCACGATGCTGTTGCCGTTGATGTTGACCGACGCCTGCCGGCTCCGCTGCATGGCCACCGCGCGGGCCCGGGCGAAGGTGTTGGCGAGCGTGGTTCTCGCGCTCCGGACGTCGTTCTTCGCCAGCACCTGGCCGACGCGGGGATAGACGACAGCCACCAGGATGCCGAATATCACCACCGCGATCATGACCTCGATCAGCGTGAACCCGTTTCGACGCGACACGCAACCTCCGCAGCTCAATGTGCCAGCAGGAACGATCTTGATGGCCCGGCCCACCCCAAGGCAGGAGCCGTACCAGGCACGACGATGCGCAACGACAATGACTTGGCTCGAACGGACGGGAGCGAACGCTGCATCGGACTGCAGCGAGCGCCGACCATTGCGCGATGAAGGTCAGTGGACCGGCAGGCGCCGCATCTTGTAGAACAGGGTACGGAGGCTCACACCGAGGAGACTGGCCGCCTGGCGTCGATTGCCCCCCGAGGCCTCGAGTGCCTTCTGGATGGCCAGGCGCTCCACCGCCTCGACCTGGGTCTTGAGATCGAGCACGTTGGCCCCGCTGGCCGGCACTGTTCCATTGGCACCGTGGCCTCCCGGATGCTTCCCGTTGCCGTTCCCCAGGACGAAATCGCGGGGCTCGAGCGGCCCGCCCGTGCCGAGCACGGCCGCACGCTCCACTGCGTTGCGGAGCTCGCGGACGTTGCCAGGCCAGCTGTAGTGGATCAGCATATCGAGCGCGGACGGCGTGATGCTCACCGCGTGCCCGAGCCGGGTCGCGGCCTGCCGCACGAAGTGGGTGACCAGTGCCGGGACGTCTTCCGGGCGCTCCCTGAGCGGTGGGAGGTGCAGCCGGACGACGTTGAGCCGATAGAAGAGATCGGCCCGAAACTCTCCCCGCTGCACCGCCTCCTCCAGCGGCTTGGCGGTGGCCGCGATCACGCGGACGTCCACCTTCCGGGCCTCCCGGCCTCCGACCCGCCGGATCTCGGAGTCCTCGAGCACGCGGAGCAGCTTGGCCTGCAGGTCCAGCGGCAGATCGCCGATCTCGTCGAGCAGCAGGGTACCCTCGTGCGCCAGCTCGAACAGTCCCGCCCGGTCGGCCGTCGAGCCGGTAAACGCTCCGCGCACGTGTCCGAAGAGCTCGCTCTCGAGCAGGTGCTCGGGGATCGCCGCGCAGTTGATGGCGGTGAAGCTCCGCTCCGCCCGGGAGCCCATGCGGTGGATGGCGCGGGCCACGACCTCCTTACCGGTCCCACTCTCGCCGGTGATGAGCACGGTGGTGCCGTGCCGGGCCACTCGGCTGGCGAGCTCGAGCAGGTCGCGCATGGTGTGACTCTCGCACACCACGAGGTCGCTCGCGGCGCCGGCGCCGAGGCTGGTCCGCAGCACCTCGACCTCACGGCGGAGCTTCTCGCGCTCCTCGGCCTTGCGGACCGTCATGGTCACTTCGTCGGGCCGAAACGGCTTGTGGAGGTAGTCGTAGGCACCTTCGCGCATGGCGGCGAGCGCGCTGTCCTCGCTGCCGTAGGCGCTCATCATGATGAGCAGCGCCTGCCCGCCGTCGGCGCGGTACCGGCGGAGGAAGGTGACGCCGTCCATCTTCGGCATGCGGACATCGCACAGGATTAGATCGAAGATCTCCGAGGCGGCCCGCCCCAGGGCCTGCTCCGGATCACCTTCGCTCACGACCTGGTAGCCCGCTTCCGCGAGCAGGAGGGCGAGAGACTGCCTCAGCCCGGGGTCGTCGTCAACGATCAGCAGACGCATCGGTGTCACCTGCCCGCGGTAAGAAAACCTTGAATACAGCCCCACCTTCCCGTGCCCGGTCGACCCATATGAGACCGCCGCTCTCGTGGACCGTCCGGGCTACGATCGCCAGACCGAGCCCGGTTCCCTGGCCCGGTTCCTTGGTCGTGAAGAACGGGTCGAAGATTCGCTCTCGATCCGCCTCCGGAACGCCGGGGCCGTCGTCGGCCACGAAGAGGATGCCCCCAGGCGATCCGATCGGCAGGTCATGCCGGCGCGGGCGGGCGGTCCAGGCGCGCGGTGGCGCAGCCTCCCCCGCTCGAGCATCCAGGCGCTGACCGTTGCCGTCAGTGCAGCGGGCGGCGCCGAGGTGCCGGCTCGCGAACCGCTTGGCCACCGTGCCGACCACGATCCGCCCACCGGGTGCCGCCTGGCTGGCATTGGCGAGCAGATTCACGACCACCTGCTCCAGCAGGTGTCGGTCGCCCTGGACCCGCGGAAGGCGCGGGTCGAGGGAAACCTCCACCTGGTGTCCCGTCAGCATTCCCTGCGCACCCAGGAAGCTCAGGACCGTCCGCACCGCCTGATTGAGATCGGTACTCTCGTCACGGGGCGCGTCGGTGCTCGTGCCGCCCGGCCGGGCGTAATTCACCAATCCTTGCACGATCCGATCGATCCGCTGTACCGCACACCGCATCTCGCCAGTTATGGCAGGATCGGTGCCTCGGCGCTGGAGCACCTCGACGTAGTTCCCGAGCGCCCCCAGCGGATTCCGTACCTCGTGGGCCACTCCGGCGGCGAGTTGGCCGATACCGACCAGCTTTTCCACCCGGGTCGCGTGGGTGTGGAGGTCGAAGAGGCTCTCCGCCATGGCTCGGTAGCGGCTGGCCAGCTCGGTCAGCTCGGCGGTCTCGTAGACCGGCGTGGGACCCGCCAGTCCGCTGGCGGCCAGCGAATCGGCCTCGGCCGCCAGCTGGCGGAGCGGTCGCAGCACGAGTCGATGGACCAGGTACCAGCCGAAGACGCCAAAGACCGCGGTAGTCCCCAGCCAGAGCAGAATGAGCGGTGCGGCGATCTCGACCGGGTCGGCACCGGAGACCAGGACCGTCGCGGCTCCCACTACCAGGACAGCACCCGACGTAACGAACCCGAGCTCGAACAGGAGCCGGACCCGCAGCGTCGACCATCGATTCACTCGTCGAGCCTCACGGCGTGCAGGCGATGACGCCCTCAACGGTCGCTGGGCTCGGCGGGGTCACCGCCCCGGTGTACAGGGCGCAGGTGCGCGGGGTATGGACGGTCGAGGCGGTGCCGGCCCATCCGGCCGCGGTGGCCTCCGTGACGGTGATGCTGATGTCCGGCGACGGGTTATAGACCAGCGACGACGAGGGTACCGAGCCGGGGTAATAGCTGCCGTTGTCCCCGGCGTAGGCTTCCTGCGCGGTGGCCAGGTTGCGCAAGTCGCTCTTCATCTCGGAGACGTACGCCTGCTCCTTGGTGGCCGCGAACTTGGGGATGGCGATGGCCGCCAGGATCCCGATGATCACGACCACGATCAGCAGCTCGATCAGGGTGAACCCTCGGTCGCTTCGCCTCATCCGCTTGCTCCTGACATGAACCTCAGGGGAATCGCCGCGCCGGTGCCCGGTGCAAGGCGTGTTCACCCCCGTGAGAGGTGGCAATGACGGTGCCACCGAGTACGGCACTCACAATCTGAATCACGGCAAGCGCTTACGAATCGAGGTGAGAGGCCGGCGGCCGCGCCGGCCGCCCGGCCGACGAATTCTGCAATGCGAGGCTGCGCACGATGCCGCCGCGCTCACCATCTGGTGCCGTGAAAATCAATCAGGCGGCGGCCACTGGCCGCCGCCTGATTGACGTGTATCCCAGCGCGCCCTGATTAGCTGCAGACGATCACCCCATCGAGGGTGCTCGCCGCACCGGCGCCAACCTGCACGGTGCACTTGTTGAAGCCGGTCGAGATCGACGCGTTCGTCACCGTGGCGGTGTAGCCGTTGGTGGCGCCGACCACGGCCGCCGTGTTGCCGCTCGACAGCGTGAAGTTCGACGCGGACTGGAGCTGGGCGAAGGTGCCGTAGGCCGAGTAATCCGAGAAGTACGCTTCCTCGGCGGTCAGCGCGTTGCGCAGGTCGGTCTTGACCGACGCCAGCTTGGCCTTGTCTTTGGTCGCCGCGAACTTCGGAATCGCGATCGCGGCCAAGATGCCGATGATCACGACCACGATGAGCAGCTCGATGAGGGTAAAGCCCTTGCGGTTTGTCATTGCCTCTCTCCGGTAAAGTGGCGGCCCCTGTCGAGCCGGACTCAGTGACGCTGGGATGGTTCCCGGGAGATGGGTGATGGCAACGCACATGCCAGTCTGCCGACCCCCGGGATATGTCCAATGGTCCCAACTGCTTTAGCCCAGCCGCGCAAGCCTTGGTTCCGCCGATCCGGGGCTCGAGTCAAAGTATTTTGCAAGAACCCACGGGCGGCACGGCCGACGCTGCGGTAACTTGCATACGCGCGGCCAGAAGACGGCATCATGAACGCGCGTTGCGTGACCGTTCAACACGGCCGAGGACACGACACTGGGCCGGGTTGGGCACACTGCTCGCTGATTTCCCACACCATGCACCCACACAGTTCTCCGCCCCTGCCGGAGGAGCCGATGCGGCTTGGCAGCGGTCGTCCATGGTGGCTCGATCCGGCCATCATCATGGCGCTGAGTGCAGCGGCATCGTCCACGGTAGTGCTGAACGACATGGTCCAGGACGACATTCCGGTCATCGTCCGGAACCCCGCGGTCCATCAGCTGGGCAGCCTCGCGGCTCACTTCGGTCAGCCGTACTGGCCCAAGCCGTTCAGTCCCTACCTCTACCGGCCGCTCACCTCGGTCCTGTTCACCCTGGAGTGGGTGGCCGGCCACGGTCGGCCCTGGTTCATCCATGGCGTGAGCGTGCTGCTCTACGCCGCGGTGTGCCTCGCGGTCCTGGCGCTGTGCCGGAGGCTGCTGCCAAGCAACGCCGCGCTCGGCGCGGCCGCCGTGTTCGCCGTGCATCCGCTGCACGTGGAGAGCGTGGCCGGCGCCGTCAACCAAGCGGAGCTCGCTGCGGCACTTTGCGCGGTTTTGGCAGTCTGCGGCTATCTCGATTGGCGAGCGGCGGGTACGGCGCTAGGGGGAAAGGTTCTCGCAGCGTTCGCCTGCGTCTACGCGCTGGCCTGTCTCTTCAAGGAGTCCGGCATCGTGCTGCCGGGGCTGCTCCTGGCCGCCGAGCTGACGATCGTCCACGACTCCCGACCACTCAGGGTTCGCATTCGACAGCTGTGGCCGCTCCTGGCGACGCTGGCACTGGTCGGCGCCGGCTTCATCGTGCTGCGGACTCTGGTTCTCTCGTCGTTCGCGGGAACTTTCGCGGCTGAGGTCTTTCGGGATCTGTCGCCCTGGCAACGGACGCTCACGATGCTGGGCGTGGTCCCCATGTGGGCGCGTCTGTTCATCTGGCCCGCGCACCTCCAGGTCGATTACTCGCCCCAGGAGATCGTGGCCGCAACCAGCTGGGGATGGGCCCAGACAGTCGGGCTCCTGATTCTCGCGCCGACGCTGCTCCTGGCCGTCATCGGCGCCGGCCGCCGTTGGGTGGCGAGCTTCGGGGTGCTGTGGATTGCCGTGGCCATGTTTCCGGTGAGCAATCTCCTGATCCCCACCGGCATCGTGCTCGCCGAGCGCACGCTGTTCTTGCCGAGTGTCGGGGTGGTGCTGGTGCTCGGGGCCGGCCTGGCGGCACTGGCTCCCCGGCTGAGCCGCGCGCGCCCCGTCATGCGCATGGTGGCCGTCGGGGGCTTCGCCGTCATCCTGCTTGCTGGCGCGGTCAGAAGCGCCCTGCGTCACCGGGACTGGCATGACACGCTCACCTTCTGGTATCGGGCCGTGGAAGACGCACCGGAGAGCTATCGCGCCCGGGCGGCGCTGGGCGGTGTCATGTTCGCGATCCGGCAGAACGGGACCGGCGAACGACTGCTGCGGGAAGCCATCCGGCTGTACCCCGACGGCGTCCTGACCTACCAGATCCTGGGCGACCGCTATCGGCTCGCCGGCTTCTGCGCGCCCGCCATCAACACGTACACTCGAGCGCTGGAGCTGGAGCCCAAGGCTGCCGACACTCGGGCCTCCTTGATCGCCTGCCTGCTGCACGACGGCCTCTACGCGCGGGCCCGCGAGGTCGCTGCGGCGGGGGTCGCCGAAAGGACCTGGCCGTCCGCGTTTCACGAGCTGGAGCGGACCGCCGATAGCGCGATGACGGCACGCGCACCCGCGGGGACGGTCCAGATCACGGTTCCCGACAGCGGGGCCAGCGGCCCTCCGGTGGGTCGGTGACGAGACGCGGAAACACCATTTGGGCGGTGATCGGCCTGGTCGTGCTCACCGCACTGGTATGCCTCCCGAGTCTCGCCAACGGCTTTGCCTACGACGATGTGCCTATCGTCCGCGACAATCCCAGGATCCACGAGCTCGCGTCCCCCTGGACCTACGCCACCCAAAGCTACTGGCCACCCGGTCACGGCGAGTTCCTCTACCGCCCGCTCACGATCTGGCTGCTGGCGGCAGAGTGGGCGATCGGCGGCGGATCACCGCTGCCGTTTCACCTCGCTAACGTGCTCCTGACCATCGGATCTGTGCTCGCGGTGTACTGGCTCACCCGGCGGATCCTCTCACCCGGGTGGTCGTGCGTCAGTGCCGCGATCTTCGCGGTGCACCCGGTTCACGTCGAGGCCGTCGGTAACGTGGTGGGCCAGGCGGAGCTGGTGATGGCGCTGGCAGCCACGCTGAGCGTCGCGCTTTACGTCCGCGCGCGGCAGAACGGCCCCCTCGAGTCGAGCAGCCGGCTCGCCATCGCGCTGCTCGCGGTGGCCGCGGCCTTGGCCAAGGAGCAGGGATTCGTCGTCCCAGCGTTGATCGGGTTGGCCGAGCTGACCATCGTCAGCCAGAAGAGCCAAGACTGGCGGCGGCTCGCGGCCCTCGGGGCGCTGCTCGGCGCCGGGCTCGCCGGAGTGCTCGGGGCGAGAAGCGTCGTACTCCACGGCCTTGGCGGGGGTGCGCCCGCAGCCGCGATCCGGGGCCTCGACACGGGCGGCCGTCTGCTCACCATGCTCGCGATGGTGCCGGAGCTTTTCCGTCTGATGCTGTGGCCGGCCCACCTGCGGGCCGACTACTCCCCCCCGGAGTTCAGCGCAATGTCGCAGCTCGCGCCGGCGCACCTGCTGGGGGTGGCACTGCTCCTGGCAACGGCCGTCGGAGCGTGGCTGGCCTGGCGCGCCGGGGAGCGGGGGGTCACCTTCGGCCTCGGCTGGACCGCGCTCGCGCTGCTGCCGGTCAGCAACCTGCTTTTCCCCACGGGAGTGTTGATCGCCGAGCGGACGCTCTTCCTGCCCAGCGTCGGGGTCACGATCGCGCTGGCCTCGGGAGCGAGTCTCCTGGCCGGGCTACTCGTCCGGCGGCCGGCAGCTCGGCTGACGCTCGCGTCACTGGGTGCGGCTGCACTCCTGGCCGGTGCCGTACACGGCGCCGCGCGGCAGCCGATCTGGGCCGACAGCGGAACGCTCTTCCCCCAGATGATCCGCGACTCGCCGCGAAGCTACCGGGCCCATCTCGCCTACGGCCGCTATCTGGCCGAGCAGGGAGACGCCACCGGAGCGGAGGCGGAGCTCCGCCTGTCCGTAGCATTGTACACCGGCGATCCAGTGGCCTACCTAGATCTGGGGCAGATGCTGCGAGCCAGCGGCCGCTGCAGGGAGGCGATTCCCTATTTCGAGCGGGCGGCGGCCGTGGCTGGGGAGTTCGAGCTGGTGATGGCGCGGAGTCGCGTCTTCGAGTGCCGTATGGTTATCGGAGACTTTGCGGGCGCGCGCCAGGCTGTGGTGCATGAGGTCGCCGCCGGTGGCCACGAGTTCGCGCGCCTCCTGGCGCGGGCCGACAGTGCCCTCGCGGCGCAAGCGTCCGCGCGGGCATTGTCTCGACCGCTCCCCTGAGCTCAGTCGCGCCCGGCAGCCAGCAACGGGCTGGTGGCCAGTAGCGAATCCCGCGACAGTCGATAGAACTCCGGCGCGGCCCCCGAGTTGGCGGACGGTGGCCGGAGCAGAAAGAGCGAGCGGTCCGGATGCTCCCGGGCGACCTGGGCATTCCGCTCGTGAAGGTCACGGACGTACACGTTGCCATCGTGGACCAGGAGGAGCGGCGCCAGGAGCATGGTGCCGCCTCGATCTTCGTTGATCCGGTCCACACAGCTCTGGGTGTAGCGAAACGTGGGGAGAAATCGCTCGCTCGTGTCCGGCGAGAAGCTGGAGCGGACCAGGCGACCGGAGTCCGCGGTGGTCGCGTCCAGAGCGCGCAGCAGGGAGTCCGGGGGCAGCGGGTGCCCTGGCGGCCCCTCCAGACCCGTGATCGCACGGTCGAGCATGCACGCGTCGGCGCGACGGTAAATCCGCTCGGCGTCGGCGCGAGGGACACCCAGCGCCCACATCCGCACCAGCAGCTGCGCTCCCCACGTCTCCCGGACAAATACGACGGCGTTTCGGGCACCCGCTGCCTCGGCTGCCCGTGACACATCCCACCGCATCAGGCCGAACATCGTGTGGTACTGACGGGCGCGAATCGGCAGCGCGACACTGACGGCGAGGACGGCCGAGATCAGGTAGCCCAGGAGCACCGCCCGTCCAGCCGTTGGATTGCCGAATCGCTCCGTGGCGATCCGTGGGAGCCGCGCGGTCCACAGCACCAGCGCCGGCAGCAGTGGATACATGAAGCGTGGCCCCAGATAGTATCCGTCATGCCAGTACGCGAAGTAGGCTCCGACCAGCAGGCCACTCGCCAGGAGGAGGTATCGGTCGAACGGCGAGAGGCGCCGGGTCAGTGCGAGCGCCGCGATGACCGGCACCAGGCTCGGGAGCGGAGTCTCGTAGAGGAACGTCTGCAGCCGGATGAAATACAGATTGATCAGCGCGAGACCCTGGAGCGGGGTGTGGGAGTCGCCCCACGGTGAGGGATGGAAGCCGAGGCCGACATTCCCTCCCCACATCACCTGGTAGCCGAAGCGGAATGGAGCGCCGGTGGTCGCCGAGTTGACCCACATGAGCGCCGCGATGGGGATGGCCATCCCCACACCGGCGAAAGCCAGATCGGCGAACCGGCGACGTCCCACCGCTCGAATGCCGAGCCACATGCCTGCAGGGATCGCGAAGATCGCGGCGTCGATGGGTCGCACGGCCGCCGAGCAGCCGAAGCCCAGGCCGCAGGCAAACGCCCACCAGGGGTGAGGGTCCTCGCTGGTCGTCACCTTCGCGAGCCCGGCCATTCCGAGCAGCAGGCAGGTGAGCGCAGTGACGTGGTTCATGTAGGAACCCGCCATAAAAGCCGTAAACGGCGCGACCGCGAAGAGGATGGTGGCGCCCAGCCGGGTCCGCCGGCCGGGCTCGACGGCGGACACCATTGCGGCGAAGAGCACGACCGAGAGGGCACCTGCCACCGGGTCCACCAGCCATGGCCGGTGAAACAACTCGCCCACCGCGAGCAACGCCGGACCGCCGATGGGAAAGTGGGAGTACGTTTTCCCACCCCAGTCGATGATGTTCAGCTCACTGACGAACTCCGGATGAAGCGACGGCGGCAGCCACAGACGGCCACCGGCCAGGATCTGGGCCTGGAACGTCTGCACGACCTCGTCGATGACGAGCGGATGCGCGTCGAACAGGTAGCGCGCGATGCCGGCGTACAGGGCGAGAGCGAGGATCGCGATCATCGCGATGGTCAGAGGGGACGGCGTGGCAGCCGAGGCGCGCGACTCCAGCCACGTCTCGGCGCGAAGCAGGGGGATCCGGCGGGAGAATATCGTCAGCACCGCGGCCAGGCCGAGGACGATGGCGCCGCCGTTGGCCCACTCCGCTGCCAGCCCGCGGTACCAGGACACTCCCTGACCGACCGGAATCCAATTGACCAACGGAAGAAATCCAAAGACCAGCAGGAATATCGCCGCGGCGACTGCTCCCCAGGATCGGGGTGGCCGGGTGGCGGCGGCGGGGTGGCCCTCCGTCATTCGGACGCGCGCGCACCGCCGATGCCGCTGGGCTGCGGCGCCACCGATGCCGCGGCGGCGGGGAGGCGCGGCCGAGGGAAGAGATTGAATCGCACGATATGGCCGAATGCCGCGAGGCCATCCTTCCAGCCGATCTTCTTCCCCTCCTGGTAGGTCCGGCCCGAGTAGGAGATGGACACCTCCCAGATCCGGGCGCGCGCTTGCGCGAGGCGGGCCACCACTTCCGGCTCGAACCCGAACCGGTCACTGGTCAGGACCAGCGACTTCATCAACGGAGCGCGCACCATCTTGTAGCACGTCTCCATATCGGTCAGGTTGATGTTGGTCAACATGTTCGAGAGGAGCGTCAGGAGCCGGTTGCCGACCGAGTGCCAGAAGTAGAGCACCCGGCGCTCGCCGCCGAGGAAGCGGGAGCCAAATACCGCATCCGCCTTCCCCTCCAGGATCGGGCTCAACAGCTTGCCGAAGTCCGCCGGGTCGTACTCGAGGTCCGCATCCTGGACCACGATCACCTCGCCGGTGGCACGCCGGATCCCCTCCCGCAACGCGGCACCCTTGCCGCGGTTCTTCGGCTGGTGCACCACGATGTCCAGCAGCCCCTTTGCCTGCAGCTCATCGAGGATGAGCGCGCTGCGATCGGTCGAGGCATCGTTCACCGCGATGATCTCCATCGGGAGTGGCACCGCGTGCAACGCCTGGACGATGTCCGGCAGCGTCCTCTCCTCGTTGTACACCGGCACGATCACTGAGAGCCTGGGCAGCTCAGGCATCGCTCACTCCGACCAAGACCAGTGATTGGGCACAGGGAAGCGGCAGATAGCGCTCCAAGCGGAGGAGCGGCACCAGCGCATCGAACGTCCGCAGCTGATCGGTGGGAATCCGCGGCGTGCGGCGCACCCTGGCGTTCCACCACCAGCCGAACGTCCCGACGAAGTTGAACCAGAAGAGGGCTTCCACCCGGAGCCCCGCCGCCTCCGCCGCAGCCCGAAGAGTGCGACGGGTATAGCGGCGCTGATGCTCCAGCTCCCGGTCGAGAGAGCCGAAGAGCGCCTCCAGCGCGGGCACCAGCACCACGACCCGTCCGCCGCGTTCCACCATGGTGCCCATCGTTCGCAGGGCGCCGACGTCGTCGGGGATGTGCTCCACCACGTTGAGCGCGACCACGGTGTCGAGCCGATGGCGGGCGAAGACCCGAGCTGCGTGATCGTCCGGCAGGGTCAGGGGAGCGACGGCCACATTCGAGTGGACGCCGAAGCGTGTCCGGAGCTGGTCCCGGTACCACTCATCGGTATCGGTGAGCACCACCAACTCGCGCCCGGACTCCACCAGGTGGAGCGACATGTTGCCGATTCCGGAGCCGACCTCGAGCACGCGGGAGCCGATGTAGGGCGCGATGGTTTCGTACTGCCAGGCATTGTATCGGGGGGCGCTGGCCATGATCTCCAAGGTCTGCGCACCGGCGACATCACCTGCGACCACGGGATTCATGTGAGGTCCGGGTTGGCGTCTCATGGGTGCCGGGACTTGGCCTGGTTGGCGCGGACCGACTGCGGGGTAGCACGCCGCGTGCCCAGGCGAAGCTGAGCCTTCACTCTGATACGAGGGGAACCCCGGCTGGAGCTCACCCAGTGACCGGCGCAAAGTGTCAAGGATACCGCAACTTGCAAGCGACCGAAAAGCCGGATCGCGGAGGACGTTACGCCTTCACCTCCACCTGCTCCTCGTACCGGCTCAACTTCCGGTACAGCGTGGAGGGATCGATCCCCAGCACCTCCGCCGCCCGGGTCTTGTTCCCGCCTTCCGCCTGCAGCACCCACATGATGTAGGCCCGCTCGATCACCTCGAGCGTTGGATTGCGGTACGACCGCTCGGCCACGAGCGGCTCCTTCCGACGCTTGGTGATCCGCTCCGGCAGCGAGTTGACGTCGATCAGGTTGCCCCGGGTGAGCACGACCGCGTGCTCCAGTGCGTTCTCCAGCTCCCGCACGTTGCCGGGCCATTCGTAGACCATCACGGCGTCCAGCGCCTCCGACGCCAGTGCCTTGGGCTCGCTGCCGTTCTCCTGGGCCAGGTTCTGCAGCAGATACTCGATGAGCAGCAGAAGGTCGTCCCGGCGCTCGCGGAGCGGGGGCAGGTTGAGCGCGATGACGTTCAGCCGGTAGAACAGGTCGGACCGGAAGTTCCCCCGGCGGATCTCCTCCTCCAGCTCCCGGTTGGTGGCGGCGATGATACGGACGTCCACCGGGATCGGCTCGGTGGCGCCCACCGGGATCGCTTCCCGCTCCTGCAGCACCCGCAGCAGCTTCACCTGCAGCGAGGGAGGCATCTCCCCCACCTCGTCCAGGAAGAAGCTGCCGCCCCGGGCGGCCGCGAAGAGTCCCTGCTTGTCCCGCACGGCCCCGGTGAAAGACCCTTTCACGTGGCCGAACAGCTCGCTCTCCAACAGGTTCTCCGGCAAGGCGCCGCAGTTGATGGAGAGGAAGGGTCCATCGTTTCGGCTGGAGAGGTTGTGGACGTAGCGGGCGATGACCCCTTGCCGGTGCCGCTCTCCCCTTGAATCAGCACGGTCGAATCGGTGGGCGCCACGTGCTCGGCCAGCTTGAGTACGTCCAGGAAGCGCTTGGACTTGCCGATCGGGCGGCTGACCGTGCCCTTGTCCCGCCGGCGGATCTCCTGCTTGAGCTGCTTGTTCTCCACCCGCACCGCGCGGTACTCGCAGGCCCGGCGGAGGATGGCCACGAGCTCGTCGTTGGAGAACGGCTTCTGGATGTAGTAGAAGGCTCCGGAGTTGACCGCGCCGATGGCGCTCTGCAGCGAGGCCTGCGCGGTCATCAGGATGACCGGCGTCATCGGATCCTGCTCCCGGGCCGCGCTCAGAATGTCCAGTCCGGAGACCTGGGGCATCCGGACGTCGGAGAGGATGATGTCGTGGGCTCCCGATCGGATCTGCTCCAATCCCGCCTTTCCCCCCTGCGCGGTGGTGACCTCGAACCCTTCGTTCCGCAGCAGGATGCGGAGGGTATCGAGGATGCCCGATTCGTCGTCGACCACCAGGACCGAGGGCTTGTAACTCATGCAGCATCCTCCGCAATCATTTTGGCGGGCAGGAACACGGTAAAGGTGGTGCCGGTACCGGCCGCGGATTCCACCGACACCAGGCCGCGGTGGGCCTCGACCGCGCGCTGGACGATGGCGAGCCCGAGGCCGCTCCCGCCTGGACGGCCCGACACGAAAGGCTGGAACAGCCGTTCCCGGATCTCCGCCGGAATGCCCGGGCCGTTGTCCCGGATCTGGAGCCGCACGGCGTGCTCGAAGTTGGTGCCGTGGGGGACGTCCGCTCCATGCACGGCGGCCAGACTGACCGTGATGCGGATGGGGCCGTGCGCAGCCTGGACGGCATTGAGCACCAGGTTGGCGATCACCCGGTGCAACAGGTCCTCGTCCGCCTCCACAATGGTGCGGCCGCCCTCCACGGTGATGGCCGCGTCGGGACGGCAGTCGGGGTGGGCCCGGATGAGCCGCACCACCGCGACAACCACGGTATGCAGGTCGAGCGGCACGAAATGGGTGGCCCGCACCCGGGCGAAGTCGAGAAACTCGCTCAGCAGCCGGCTCAGACGGTCGCTCTCCCGGACGATGAGGCCGGCCAGGAAGCGCTCGTCCTCGTCGGCGTGCTTGGAGCGGGCGAGCTGCTCCACCGAGCTCCGGATCGACGCCAGCGGATTTCGGATCTCATGCGCCAGGGACGCGCTCAGTGCCGCGACGGCCTCCAGCCGATCCGCTCGCGCCTGCAGCTCCTGGACTTCCTTCAGGTCCGAGATATCGGTGAAGATGGCGGTCACCGACGGTGCCTCCTGGGCCTCCTGTCGGAAGGTGGTGGTGCTGAGGCCGATGGGAAAGATCTTTCCTCCGTCGTGCGACACGACCCCCTCGCCGCGGCTGATCTTGCGGCCGTTCCGGATGCCGGAGACGACCGCGGCCCATAGCTCGGACGACCGGATCTTGAGCTGATCGAGCACCGGATGGCCCAGCAGGCTCTCGCCATCGAGGCTCAGGAGCCGCTGGGCGGTCGGATTGATGAACGCCAGGCGGCCCAGGCCATCCACGGTCAGCACGCCGGAGCGGATGTTGTGCAGGATGTCGTCGGCTTCGAGCCGGACGCGCTTCAGCTCGATCGCGAGGGTCTGCTGCTCCATGCCCGCCTCGCGGAGCCGGCGCCCCAGCACGGCGACGATGGCGAAAACAGCGTTGAACACCAGAATCTGGGCCCAGAACGCCGTGTCGGGCGTACCGGCCCGGCTCATGAAGGCATCGCCCAGGAAGAGCGCCGAGGCGATGATGGTGACCAGCGCCCCCCAGGCCGGCGGCATGAGGAGGGCATACGCCGCCACCAGCAGGACGTAGAGCGCGGGGAACCCCGACTGCGGCTGTCCCACGATGTGGACGATCGTCGTCACCACGCCCAGATCGATCGCGGCCTGAAGAAACAGGAAGCCGTTGCCCGGCTGCCGCTGCCGCAGGAAGACGGCCCAGGCCCCGTAGGCGGTGAAGAGCAGCGCCACCACCACGGCGGCGCTGACCAGCCGGGACTCCTGCGGCCGCTCGTTCCACACCAGCCCCGCGCCGAGCAGCACCCCTACCGCCAGCACCAGCCGTCCGACGAACAGCCAGGACAGCAGGGTCCGTTGATCGGGCAGAGTGCTGCGGCCGGCGCCCCGGCGGTCAGGCAGCGCGGGGGGCCGGGCCCGTGCGGTCGCGGCCTCGACAGGCATCATGCGGGTGACTCGGTCTTTTCCAGGTGTACGCCGAAGATAGAAAGGCAGGCGCGGCATTACAATCTATACAATCTATATGGCCTGGTTCGTCTATGTCGCCCGCTGCGGTGACGACTCTTTATACACCGGGATCACCACCGACCCCGGCCGCCGGGAGACGGCGCATAATGCCGGCCGAGGCGCCGCCTACACCCGCGCACGCCTCCCGGTGCGGCTGGTGTACCTGGAGCCCGCCCGCGACCGCGGTGCGGCGCTCCGGCGGGAGCTCGCCATCAAGCGGCTCTCCAAGTTACGAAAGGAGCGACTGTTGACCGGCAACTCCAGCTTCTCCGGCTTTCGTCCGGAGGCTTTGCGCTTCCTCAGGAATCTTGTGCGGCACAACAGCAGGGAATGGTTCGAGCGGCACCGGGCGGTGTACGAGACGGAGCTTCTGACGCCGCTCCGGGTGCTGGTGGAGGAGATGGATGTCCGGCTGGCGGGGATCGCCCCGGAGCTGGTGGGCGATCCCCGCCGGTCCATCTTCCGGATCTATCGCGACGTGCGATTCTCCCCCGACAAGTCCCCCTACAAGACCAACGCGGCCTGTCAATTTTACCATCGGGACGCTGGCCGGGGAGCCGGACAGAACGCCCAGGGTGCGGGTGCCGGACTCTATTTCCAATTGGCGGAGGGCGACTGTTTCGTGGCCGGGGGCATCTGGATGCCGGCTCGGCCGGCACTGGACCGGATCCGGGAGGTGATCGCGGATGAGCCGGGCGCTCTGCCGCGGCTGGTACGGGCGCCGGCGTTCCGGCGGCGCTTCGGGACGCTCGATGAGGAGGCGGTGCTCAGGCGGGTGCCCCGGGGCTACGCGCCCGATCATCCGGCGGAGCGCTGGCTTCGCTTCCGCTCGTTCACGGCGACCCGGAATCTGACCCCCGCGGAGGCGATGAGCCCTCGGCTTCCGGCCATCCTGGCGCGGGACTTCGCGGGGTTGGTGCCGCTGGTACGGTGGCTCAACGCGGCAATTGGTTACCGGCCGGCGGAGCGGCGGCTTTGAGCGGGACTGCCTGGCGCTCGCTGCCTAGCGGTGCCTGGCCACTCCCACTTGCCGGCACATGTCCAGTACCGGGCAGGTGCTGCACCGGGGCAGCGCTCCGGTGCAGATGTGCTTCCCGAACGGAACCAGCAGCGCATTGAGCTCCAGCCAGTTGCGCCGTGGCAGACGGGCCTCCAGAGCGGCCATCGTCCGCTCAGGCGCGCTTGCCTGGACGTATCCCCAGCGATTGGTCACGCGATGAACGTGGATATCGACGCTGATATGTTGCTGCCCGCAGGCGATTCCCAGGGCGAGGTGGGCACACTTCGGCCCCACACCCCGGAAGCCGCGCACCAGGGATTCGTCGCACGGTAGCACGCCCCGGTGCTCGCGCTCGGCCTGTTGGGCGATCTCGCGGATCTGCGCGGCTTTGGCCAGATGAAAGCTGGTGTCTCCGATGAGCCGGTCGAGCGCGGCCAAGTTGAGATCCGCGATGGCGGCCGCGCTCGGCGCGGCGGCGAAGAGACGCCGAGCCGCCAGCAGGCTGACCTCGTCACGCGTGCGGATCGAGAGAATACAGGCAACCACCTGCTCGAACAGCGAGCGATGCCCCTCGTCGGCCAGCGCGAACATCGCCGCCTTGGGAAACGGCCGAACCGCCCGGCGAATCCGCCGCAGCGCCAGGGTGACGTCGAATGGCCGCTTCCGCCCCGGCGCTCCCGGCGTCGCGGACTTGCTCAGGGTCGCGGACTTGCTCAGGGTCGCGGACTTGCCCGCCGTCGCTCGACTCCTGCGTACGCCGGCTGCGGAAAGCCGCGCCGGTCGACTCCGCCGAAGCTCGCCGAGGTCCCTGGACGAGAAGGAGCGGAGCCCGCTGCCCCTGCCGGCAGCGCCGAGAGCGAGCTCGGCGCATCCAGATGGGCGCCGTCGTCCACACCGATACCGAGCCGGCCGACCAGCTCCCCGCCCAGCCAACCGGTCACGGTACCCAGCACGATTCCCAGAAGCCCGGCGACGATCGCCCCGGTAGGCGGCACGGCTGGGTTGTCCCGGCGGAGTAGCCAGCTCGTCGCGAACAGCACCAGGACGAGGACGTTGCCGATGCCGTGAAGGAGACCGATGCGCTTGGCCCGGGTCCGCCTCGGGATCGCGAACCAGTCGATCCAGCCCGGCACCGCCGCCGCCAGCCCACCGATGACACCAGCGCCGATCAGGTAATAGGCCACTTCCGTCCAGCGCGACGCATGGGAGACCAACGCGATCAGGTCGAAGATCACCGCCGTCGCCAGCAAGCCGAGCGGAAAGACGATGAGCATCGGATGCACCGGATGTCCGGCGACTTTGACTCTGCTCTCCATGGTTCACCTCCGTGGCTCAAGCTCCGTCGACAGTTGTCGCGGAGCTGTGGCGATCCTTTAAGATGCGGAGCGTGTCGGACGGTGGGATGTGATCCAGAACCCACGCCTCAGCGGACGGCGGTATCCAGTGCCTCGCGAACCCGGCGGCAGAGATTGTCGGGGGAGAACGGCTTCTGCAGAAAGGGATAGGGCGAGTTCCGGATGCCGGGCTGGAGCTTGTCGCCCTCGGTGTAGCCGGACATGTACATGATCCGGGCATCCGGCAGCGCCTGCTGGAGCTGCTCGACCAGTTGCTGCCCGCCCATCTCGGGCATCACCACGTCGGTCAGCACCAGGTCCACCCGGTCGGGGGACTGTTCGACCAGTGCCAGTGCCTCCCGCCCGTTTCGTGCCTCGAGCACGACGTAGCCATGGCTGCTGAGCGCCCGGGACGCGAGGGCGCGCACCACGTCCTCATCCTCCACGATGAGGACCGTCTCCGTCCCCCGTGCCGCCGCCGGTGTCGCCGCGTCGGCCGAGCTCGCCGCGTCCTCGGCTGAAACCCGTGGGAAGCAGACCTTGAAGCTGGTGCCCTGGTCGGGGGCGCTATCCACCCAGATATACCCTCCACTCTGCGCCACGATGCCGTAGACCGTGGCGAGCCCCAGTCCGCTGTTGTGGGTGGACGGCTTGGTGGTGAAGAAGGGCTCGAACAGGTGGGCTTTCACCTCCGCCGTCATTCCATGCCCGGTGTCCGCCACGACCATCAGCACGTAGGACCCGGCCGGGATCTCGAAGCCGAGGTGCTCGAAGGCGTAGCCCTCGGGGAAATCCACGTCCATCGTCTCGATGGTGAGGCGCCCGCCCGGCCGCATCGCGTCTCGCGAGTTGAGCGCGAGATTCATGACCACCTGCTCCATCTGTCCGTAGTCCGCCTCGACGCCACCCAGCTCGGGTGCGAGCCGGGTGATCAGTGCGATGTCCTCGCCCACCAGGGGCCGCAGCATCCGCTCCATGCCGGAGACCACCTCGTTCAGGCTGAGCACCTCGCGGGCGACCACGCGGTACCGCCCGAACGCCAGGAGCTGGCGGGTGAGATGCATCGCCCGCTCCGCCGCCTTACGGATCTCCTCCGCGTCGGAGGAGCGCCGGTCGCCCGGCTCCAGCGCGTCGAGCAGGAAATCGCTGAATCCCATGATGATCATCATCATGTTGTTGAGATCGTGGGCGACCCCTCCGGCAAAGCGCCCCACCGCCTCCATCTTCTGCGCCTGCCGGATCTGCTGCTCGGCTTCGATCCGCTGACTGATGTCCCGCCCCACGCCGACGATCCCGCTGATCTCCCCATCGGCGCCGCGAAGGGGCGACAGGATGGTTTGCATGTGCCGGAGCCCACGGCGGGTCCGCAACGTCCATTCGTAGGTGACCGTCTCTCCCCCCAGCGCGCGCAGATTCGCCCGCTCGTGCACCGGCGCCTCCTCCGGGCCGACGATCTCACCGGTGGTTCGGCCGACGAGGCTCTCGACCCGGATGCCCTCCCGCTCCAGCCACTGGCCGAACGCATCGACACAACGATGCTGCCGGTCCAGCCGGAACACGACGTCGTCGATCGACTCCACCAACTGGCGAAACCGCTCCTCGCCTTCCCGAAGGGCCACAAGGGCCGCGGTCCGCTGGGCCAGCAGCAGCTGATTCGCGGCGAAGCTGGACGCCCGCTCCATCGCGGCGGATAGGAGGCCCGCGAGGAGCTGAAGGGTATGCTCGTGTACCTGATCGAAAGCCCGCGGCCGGTCGGACCAGATCGATACCACCGCACTGGTGCCCTCCGCGCCGGCCAGGGGCACCAGCAATCCCGATCGGGCGCCGAGGGTCCGGGCCGCGGCCTGGTGGGCCCGGGGATCGATGGTCGTGTCATCGCACCGGATCATCTCGCCGCTGGTATAACAGTGGCCGACCAGGCTGCCCGAGAGGGGCAGCCTCTGCCCCAGCCAGGCGCGCGCCGGGCCGCTCCCCTCGCAGAGCACCAGTTCCTCGTCCTCCGGCAGGAAGACGCCCGCCGCGGACGCGCCGGTGAGTGCCTGGAGGCGCTCGGACACGACGCGCATCACCGCGCCAAGGTCCGGGCCGGCCGTGATCACGGCATGCTGGGTTCGGATGACCTCCGCCAGCCGTTCCGCTTCGCGGGTAAGCGCCGCGCGCGACTGGCGCCATCCGGTGATGTCTCTGGCGCAGGCGATGACGCCGTCGTCCATCGGAGTGATCCGCGCGGAGAACCAGCGATTCAGCGGAGGGAAGAGGGCCTCGAGCTCGACTTCGGTCTGCTCCACCATCGCGCGGAACGCCTCGGCCTGGAAGCGGGAGCCGGCCAGTCCGGGAATCACGTCCCAGACGGACCGCCCCAGCGGCTCTTCCCGGCTGACGCCGAGGAGGCGGAAGTATTCCCTGGCGCGGGTGTTGAGGAAGGTGAGACGCCAGTCGCCATCGCAGGCGAAGTACAGGTCGCTCACCCGGTCCAGCACCTCGGTCGATGGCGCCGGCGCGATCGAGCGGAGGAGCACGCTGGCCCCTTCAGCGGAGGGGTAGACCCGGAGCTCGAGGTCGCTGCCCGACACCGGATCACGCATCATCTGGGTGACGGCGCTGGTTTCCGACTGGGCGCGACGGAGCGCGACACCCATGGGTGTGTGCGCGAAGGAGGCGGAGGCGTTCCAGATGATGGTTCCGACCAGCTCGCCGCCGGTGGCGCCGATCAATCGAGGAAGCAGTCGGCGGGCTGCGCGGTTCACATAGGAGATGCGCCCGTCGGCATCCAGGGCGAAGATGCCCTCGTCGAGGCGATCGAGGGCATCGAGCGAAGGGTAGGAATCCAGCAACCTGAGTCGACCTTCCAGAATCGAGGCTCAGTGAAGCTAAGACCTCGGCTGGCCGGAGGCCAGACTCAGAGCCGGTCGGGCCAGGCGTAGAGGGCCCGGTAGATCTCCTCATTGCGACGGATGGCTCGCACGTAGCCCCGGGTCTCGGTGTAGGGGATCCGTTCGGTGAACACCTCGGGGTCGTCGACCCCCACCCGCATCGCCCAGCGGTCGACCCGGTTCGCTCCGGCGTTGTAGGCGGCCAGCACGTGGGCCGGCTGCCGGTAGCGTTGGGAGAGCTCCTGCAGGTGAAAGGTGCCGAGCTGCAGGCTCACGTCCGGCTGATAGAGCAGCACCGGGTCCCACACCGGGTACTCCAGCGAGCGAGCCAGCCGCCCGCCCAGCTCGGGCATGACCTGCATCAGCCCGCGAGCACCGGCCGCGGAGGTGGCCGCCGGGTTGAACATCGATTCCTGGCGGATGAGGGCGGCAAGCAGGCTGGGATCGACGCCGTGCTGAGAAGCTTCCGTGAGGAGCGCATCCTCCAGCACGACCGGGTAGATCAGCCGGTAGGTGCGAGCGTCCGCCGGAGCGCCCCGCACCAGGGCGCGTCGGGCAAGCTGGATCGCCCGGGTGGCCTGGCCATTGGACTGGAAGGCGTGGGCCAGCGCGAGCAGCCGCTCGGCCGAGCTGTCGGTAGTCCGCGCCAGGCGGTCGTATTCCCAGCCGGCCTCGGCGCCGAGCCCGAGGCGTGCCAGGAGCGCGGCGCGGGCTACGGCGGTGTCGGCGGCGGGCAGCGGCGCGAACTCATCGCTGGCGTTGGGGAGGGCCCACCCAGGACGGCCCAGGCGGCGGGCGGCGAGGCCGGTGTAGTAGGAGCTGGGATCTCCGGCGGCGAGCGGCTCCCAATGAGCGCGAGCGCCGGCGCTATCGCTGATATCGGCGAGCGCCCGTCCGGCCCAGTATGCTCCCGCACCGGCCTCGTCGCTCCGAGGATACTGGCTCGTGACCTGGTCGAACTCCCGGGCGGCAGTCACCGGCATTCCGGCCACGAAGCCGATCATGGCGGCACGAAACATCGCCGCCGGTGCCAGACTGTGCTTGGGGAACCGGACGGTCAGGCGCTGGTAGTAGCGTCTGGCGAGGCTGTCCGACCCGTCATCCACGGCGAGGTCGCCGAGCAGAAAGAGCGCCGCGGGAGCGGCAATCGTATCTCGGGCATAGCGTCTGGTGATGTCGAGCAGCGCGGTCCGGCCCTCGAGCATCCGGCCATCCCGCACCAGCGCGCGAGCCCGCTGATAGGCCGCGGACGCCGCCAGCGAGATCGGTGCCCGCACCAGATTGAACTGGAACGCCGCGTCGGCGTACCGGTTGAGCCGGGCGAGGACGGTGGCATATGCGAACCGCGCATCCGTGCCCCCCTGGCCGGCAGCAATGGCCCGCTCGTACCCGGTGGCCGCGCGGTCCACCATACCGGCGGCTGCGGCCGCACCTGCCACCACCAGCTCCTCGGCCGGCGCGAGGGGCGAGAATGCGCTGTCCACCAGCGCGATCGCCCCACGGGTTTCACCCGACCCGCGCGGCTCCGCCAGCAGCGCGAGCAGATCGGCCCGCACCCGAGCGCGCGCCGCGCTGTCGGGGCTGAAGTCGAAGCGGAGCCGGAGGGCGTCGATCCGGACACCAAGCGCGGCATAGCGCCGGGCGGCGCCCTCGAGATCCCCGGTGCGCCGATGCGCCGCGGCTTCGCTCCAGGCGATCCTCGCGCGGGCCAGCGGGTCCACCACCAGGGCATACAGGCGGGCTCGACCGGCACTGTCATCGGTCATCGAGGCGGCACGCATCCAGAGCCAGTCGGATACCAGCGGCAGCCGCTCCCCGGCGTGCCGGTACATCGTGGCGGCGCTATCCCTGGCGTTCAGATGATCCAGCGCCATGGCGAGCACGATCAGCCGCTCGCCCTCGAGTGAATCGGGCGCCCATCCGGGAAAGGCGAGGGCATGGCGCAACGCGGCCGAATCGGCCCCCTGCTCCAGCTCGGCACGGGCCAGCAGCAGGCGGCCTCTGCCCTGGTAGAGGGAGTCGAGCCATGGCGCCCGATCCAGCAGAGTGGCGACCTCGCGCCACCCACCCCAGCGGCTCGCCGCGGTGGCGGCGAGAAAGATCGCCTCCGGGGTCCGCCGGGCCGAGTCGGCCAGGATGCTCGCCATCAGCCGGCTCGCCTCCCAGGGACGCCCCCGAGAGAGCGCCTCGGCAGCCCCGGCGATGATCGAGTCGACTCCGGGCGAGCTGAGGGCCCGATCAGGCACGAGGGCCGCCGGGCGATCGGGTGGCAGAGCAATCGCGAGAGCCAGCCAGAGCTGGGACCAGAGCATTCGGTTCCGATGTCGGTAAGGGAGCCCGACTTCGGTGCAAATGCCGCGCCTGCGGCCATCTCTCGCGTTCGCCCCGGAGAAGCGGGAAGACGCGGGCTTCCCACACTCGATTGTGCGCTATTTGTTGCAGTTAGCGGTGTACTATTCGAGGATGAGCGAGGGCGATCGGGAGGACAGAGTCCGGCTGGACAAATGGCTCTGGGCGGCGCGGTTCTACAAGACCCGGGCGCTCGCGTCGGAGGCCATCGGGGGCGGCAAGGTCCAGGTGAACGGTGACCGCGCCAAGCGCGCGCGTCCGCTCCAGGTGGGTGACGAGGTCCGGATCCGGCAGGGGGTCTACGAGTATCAGGTCGCGGTGCGCGCGCTCTCGGCGCGCCGGGGACCGGCGAGCGAGGCGGCCGAGCTCTACCTGGAGACCGAAGCGAGCAGGGCCGCGCGGGCAGCGATGGCGGTTCAGCTCAAGACCCTGCATGCCGCGTTCGTCTCCGAGCGCGGCCGGCCGACCAAGAAGGACCGCAGGGATATCAATCGACTCAAAGGCCGGGAGTGAGCCCCTATGACATGTTCTCCACCATGGCCCGGCCGAAATCACTGGTCTTGAGCAGGGTGGCGCCGGTCATCAGACGCTCGAAGTCGTAGGTCACCCGCTTCTCCGCGATGGTCCGCTCGAGCGAGCGGATGATCAGGTCGGCGGCCTCGTTCCAGCCCAGGTAGCGGAACATCATCTCGCCGGACAGAATGAGGGACCCGGGATTCACCTTGTCCTGCCCGGCGTACTTGGGCGCGGTCCCATGGGTAGCCTCGAAGACCGCATGGCCGGTGAGATAGTTGATGTTGGCGCCCGGCGCGATGCCGATCCCGCCCACCTGGGCCGCCAACGCGTCGGAGATGTAATCGCCGTTGAGGTTGAGGGTGGCGATGACGCTGTACTCCCGCGGTCGAGTGAGGATCTGCTGCAGGAACGCATCGGCGATCACGTCCTTGATCACCACACCGCCGGGAAGGCGGCACCACGGTCCGCCGTCGATCTCGCCGGCGCCGTACTCCTCCTGGGCAACCTGGTAGCCCCAGTCGCGGAAGCCGCCCTCGGTGAACTTCATGATATTGCCCTTGTGCACCAGGGTCACGCTGGGGGCCCCCTGAGTGATCGCGTACTCGATGGCGGAGCGGATCAGGCGCTTGGAGCCCTCTTCGGACACCGGCTTGATCCCGATGGCGCTGGTGGCGGGAAAGCGGATGGTCTGCACCCCCATCTGCTGCTGAAGGAACTCGACCACCCGGCGGGCCTCATCGGTCTTGGCCTTGTACTCGATTCCGGCGTAGATGTCTTCCGTGTTCTCCCGGAAGATGATCATGTTCACGTCCTGCGGTGCCTTGACCGGGGAGGGAACCCCCTCGAACCAGCGGACCGGACGCACGCAGGCGAACAGATCGAGCTTCTGCCGGAGGGCCACGTTGAGCGAGCGGAACCCACCCCCGACCGGGGTGGTAAGCGGCCCCTTGATGGCCACCAGGTAGTGATCGATGGCGGCCAGCGTATCATCGGGCAGCCAGCTATTGACCCGCTCCTTGGCCTTTTCACCGGCCAGAACCTCGAGCCACGCGATCCGCTTGCGGCCGCCATACGCCAGCCGCACCGCGTTGTCGAAGACGTACTGGGAGGCCCGCCAGATGTCCGGGCCGGTGCCATCGCCCTCGATGAACGGAATAATCGGCTGAGCCGGTACCTGGAGCTTGCCCTCGTGCAGGGTGATGGCCTCTCCGTCCGTGGGCGCGGCCGGAGGGGGGGAGACGGGCGACGTGGAGGCTGACATGGTGCGGAACCCTTGGGAGCGGACGGGATGACGGTCTCGGGGCGACAACCGCCGGTGAATCTGGCGGGATCTCCCGCGATCGGCAACGCCGCCACCGCGGTGGCGGCGATCCACGCGGGGTACGAGCGCTACCATTGGGGGTTCGAGGAGATCACCCGCCGAGCGCGCGGTCGGTTCGAGCAGCGCGACTGGCTCGGTGCCCAGGCGGACGCCACCGAGCGGCTTACGCTGTACAAGGTGCATCTGGACGGCGCGGTAGCCGACGTGCACGACATCCTCCGGGATGCGGTCATGGAGCGCACGCTCTGGGCCGCGATGCGGGCGCTGCACGCCGCGGGGACCCGAGGGCGGCCGGACGCCGAGCTGGAGCAGACCTTCTTCAATTCGGTGACCCGCCGGGTGTTCAGCACGGTGGGCGTGGATCCCAGCATCGAGTATCTGGAGCAGGCCCCGCGGGCGGAGCCCTCCGATCCCTCCGAGCTGTACGACACCTACTCGGCCGGCGCGGCCGACGCCGCGCTGGTCCGCCGGATGCTGGAGCGGTTTTCCTGGTCGGTGCCCTATGCCTCACTGGAGCGCGACGCCGGCATCGTCGCCCGGATGATCGATGAGGCCCTGCGGGAGCTGCCCGTCACCGGCCCGGTGTCGATCGACGTGGTGCGCTCGGTGTTCTACCGGAACAAGGGAGCGTACCTGGTCGGCCGGATCCGGCGAGGTGGGATGACCCTCCCGATCGTGCTTCCGCTGCTCCGCTCCGAGCGTGGCATCGTGGTGGACGCCGCGCTGCTTACCCAGAACGAGGCCAGCATCGTGTTCGGCTTCAGCTGGTCCTACTTCCGGGTGGAGGCGCCGCGGCCGCGCGCACTCATCGAGTTTCTCAGCTCCATCATGCCGCTCAAGCGAGTGGATGAGCTCTACAACGCCATCGGCTACAACAAACACGGCAAGACCGAGCTGTTCCACAATCTCATCGTCCACCTGGAGCAGCAGGATGTCCGGTTCGCCTTCGCCGAGGGCGACGAAGGCATGGTCATGGCCGTCTTCCTCCTGCCGGATCTCAACCTGGTCTTCAAGATCATCAAGGACAGCTTCGGCGCGCCCAAGAACACCACCCGCCAGGCGGTGATGGACAAGTATCATTTCGTGTTCGTGCGCGACCGGGTAGGGCGCCTGGCCGACGCCCAGGAGTTCGAGCACCTCGAGTTTCCCCGCCGCTGCTTCCCCGACGACCTGCTGGGTTATCTGCTCTCGGTGGCTGGCGCCACCGTCCGGGTGGCGGGCGACCGGGTAATCGTGCGCCACGCCTATACCGAGCGCCGGGTGACCCCGCTCAACCTCTTCCTCCGCGACGCCGACGCCGCGGCCGCGCGCGAGGCGGTCATCGATTTCGGCAACGCGATCAAGGATCTCGCGGCGGCCGACATCTTCACCGGAGACATGCTGCTCAAGAATTTCGGGGTGACCCGGAACGGACGGGTGATCTGTTACGACTACGACGAGCTCTGCCTGCTCTCGGAATGCCGCTTCCGCCGAATTCCCCAGCCGACCTCGATCGAGGAGGAATTCGCGGCCGAGCCCTGGTTCTATGTGGGGGAGCAGGATGTCTTTCCCGAGGAGTTCCAGGCGTTCCTGGCACCGTCGGGCGTGCTCCGGGAGGAGTTCCTCAATCATCACGGCGATCTGCTCGACACCGGCTTCTGGCAGGAGGTCCAGCGCCGGCTCGCGGCCGGCGAGGTGGTCGACGTCTTCCCCTACCGGCGCAGCGAAGCGCTCCGGCGCGGCGGGAGCTGACGCCGCCTAGCGCTCGAAGCGGGTCAGCTGGTCCGCGGCCTCGTGAATCCGGCGGCCGTAGTCGCCCGCCGACTCCCGCGGCTTCCGTTCGGGCAGCACCATCGCGGGGTTCTCGGGCTCGGAAGAGTCGGGCGCGTTGACCATTGTGTCCCCACCGCGGGCCTCCACCAGCGACTCGAACCGATCGACCGCCGACCAGAGATCGGCGAGCTCATCGTCGGTCTCTTCTCCAAACAGTTTCACGCCGCGCTGCAGAAGGATGTCCTGATTGTGCTCGCGGGCGCGCTCCTGGTCCTCGGCGCGGTGCGGATTCAAGGCGTCGTCGAGATCTGCGGGCGGAGTGGGATCACGGGGTGTGGGCATGGAAGGCTCCTGTCGAGATCTACCGACGACGGGCCGCGGGTCGCCTGAGAAAACGTTCGGCGAGCTGCTCGAGCCGCTCGTCCCGGTCCTCGCGCGCCTCGGTCAGGATCCGCTCCACTTCGGAGTGCAGGACCGGGTCGCCCCAATAGTAGCCGGTGGCGCTCTCGGCACCGACCGTGTCTCCCTGGTCGGCGCCGCGAAGGAGGGCACGGGCCGCCGCCCGGGGAAAGCCGGGGTCATCCCGCTCTGGAAGCGGGTAACGCTCGGCCGATCCTCTCCCGGCGGCGTCTTCGTTGACGAAGGCTCTGGACATGGATGACAAATGGGGGATCGGACGAACGCCGACAGTGTTCCGGCTCACAGCTGAGTTTGGCGGGATCGGCCGTGCGGCGCCAGGCCGGGCAGCAACCCGGACTGGCGTGCACTCTGGCCTGGGTTCAGCGGGTGAACGGTCCGGTCAGCGTGAGCTCTACCCGCGAGCTCGCCGGAACCACGACGTCCCGGTCCTGGGTCTCGATGGCGCGCTGGGTGCCGATGGCGCCTCCGATCACGCCGCCGATCACGGCAGCCTTGGTGCTGCCACCGATCAACTTGCCCGCCAACGCGCCTGCCGCCGCGCCGACGCCGACCTTAGCGACGTCACCCGCGTTGGTCTTGCGGTCCCGGAGCGTGCGGTCGAGCGCTTCGGCCGAGGCTTCCAGCGCGTAGGTCTGACCCGCGATCTCGACCGAGTTCGGGGTGAGGGTGAGCTTGCCGGTCTTGTCGCCCTTGTTCTCCGACTCGTGGATCTGGGCGATCGTCATCGTCACCTTCGAGCCCGACGGAATCACCACGCGACCCTGTGCATCCTTGACGTCGCTGGACACGGTGGCCATCACGATTGCACCAGCCTTGTCGGTGCGGGAGGTGATCTCCCGGTCGACGGCCATAGGCACGCTGGCACCTGCGTCGAGCGCGAGCGGGGCGGGAGCGGGCTCGGGCGCCGGCGCGGGCTTCGGCTTGGGCTTCGGCGCGGGCTTCGGCGCCGGCTTGGGCTTGGCGGCCACCGGGAGCGGCGCGGCCTCGGGTTGGTCGTACAGAGTGGCCGAGGAGTCTACCGGGAGGCGTTGCAGATCGCGGGTCAAGCTATCCGCGGCTATGCTGCTCCCGTGGTCTCCACCGCACCCGGCGAGCGCGGCAAGAGTAAGAAGGGCCAGTCGTTTAGACGCCATGAGTCCTCCAAGGGTGGTCACACGCAGTCGCAATGACACGAGGGATTCTCAGGCGGAAAGGCAAATCCGAGGCCAGGCGGCGTCCCCGGGCTCAGGTGCCCTGGGCCGACCAGCGCTCGATGGCGTCGTGCAGGGTCTTGAGCTGACGGGCGAGGCGGTCGAACCGGACTCGAAGCACCGGGCCGACCGCCGGATCGTCAGAAGCCGCGGCAGCCATGGGCGGCAGCGGCGCCGGGGCTCGGCGCTCCATCACCGCGGACGCCAGGTCGTCCAGTACCCGTTCGGCCCCATCGGCGAAGGATCCGAGGGCGGGCTCCGCGCCCGGCTCGGCGGAGTGGCGCGAGACGGCCAGCGCCGCCGTCGAAGCGGTGAGGCGCCGGGTGTACGTGAGAATGGTCATGATCGGCGCGAGCTCCGCGTCGGGCCCGCGATGCTCGCCCAGCAACCGCTGGAACGATTCGTCGGCGTTCGCCACAGCCAACCCGCTCTGCCGGCGCGCCTCCCGCAGCTCGCGTCCGGCGGGGGCGCTGCGGTCGCCGAAGCGGGCGACCGTGGCGCGCAGATAGTCGCGATTCGCACGCAGACACGCCGCCATGTAGGAAGGAAGGCGATTCCACTCCGGCGTCGGCCAGAGCAGGCGGGCGCCGAGCAGCGCGAGGGCACCACCGATGAGGGTGTTGATGATGCGTAGCCCGGCCAGGTGCCAGTCGCCGGC
This sequence comes from Gemmatimonadales bacterium, assembly GCA_036265815.1. NCBI lineage: Bacteria > Pseudomonadati > Gemmatimonadota > Gemmatimonadia > Gemmatimonadales > Gemmatimonadales bacterium. The sequence goes on along the minus strand of DATAOI010000078.1, from coordinate 35,210 downwards.
GTTGGCCTCCGCCAGCAGCACGAAGGTAGGGGTGAGGAAGACCGAGAACGCGGCGTAGTTGAGCGGTAGCAGGGCGACGCAGGTGGCGCTGAGCACGAACGCGAGTCCGAGGATCGCCCACGAATCGTGGAAGAACGCGCCGAGCAGCGCGGTCAGCGCCCCACCCACCACGGTGCCGAGGACTCGCTGCATCGCCTTCAGCGTGGTGGCGCCGGTGTAGGGTTGCAGGATGATCACGATGGTGATGGTGACCCAGTACCCGCGCCGGAGGTCGAGCGCCCAGGTGAGCCAGACGGCGGCGGCCGTGACCAGGGCCAACCGAAGCGCGTAACGCAGGATCACCGAATCCGGCGCGAGAACCGCGCGCACGGCGTCGAAGGGTGAGGTCCGCGGTTCAGGCGTGCCGACCGCCACTATGCCTTCGGTATCGTCCGGCGGCTGGATCTCGCTCAGGGTTCCTCCAGCAACCCGGGTGTACTGCGCCACGCGATCGAGCAGCTCGGCGGCTTGCAGGTAGAGATGGCGGGTCGCGTCGGAGTCGGTCGTCGTGTCGCCGGGAACGGCGTGCCGGAGCGGAGAGCCATCCCACCCGATCGCGGCCGGCGCCGTGTCGCGATCCGCCTCCAACCGGTCGGCAAGATCCCCGAGGGACCTGGCCACCGCGTCGAGCGAGGCTCTGGCAGCGGCCTGGGCCTCGGGGTCACGCGTCTCACGGGGAATCGTCTCGATCACCTCCGCCAGCGCCACCAGGTTGCCGAAGAGCTGGTCGACGATTTCCCGCAGCACCACCAGGCGGTCAGCGGGCCCACTCTCGCCGGGGAGCCCACGCCGAGTAGCCGCGAGGGCGGTGCGCGCGTCCTCCAACGCCAGTCGAACGGCCACACCCACCGGCGGAAGGTCGGCAGGCTGCTGCATGGCGCCGTCGGTTGTCCATCGCGCGAGATCCGCCGCATATCGAGCCAGCGCCCGGTAGCAGCCGGCCACCGCCAGGCGCACCGGCCGATAGGGACGGAGCGGCCAGAGCACGAGCGACACCAGCATCGCCCAGAGGCCACCCAGCAGAACGAGCCCCGCGCGGGTGAGCGCGTCGCGAACGTCTCGCGGAGGGAACGCGAGGGCGATCACGAACAGGTTGAGCGCGCTGGTGCCCACGCTCGCCCCGGCGCTTCCCCACACCCGTGCCAGGCTGCAGATCAGGGCCACGACGAAGGTGAGCGCTACCGCCAGCGGCATGCGACCCGCGCTCACCGTGCCCAGTGCGACGGCCAGCGTGCCGGCGAGCGTGAGGGCGCCCATGTCGACCGCCCGCGTCCGGTAAGGCCCTCCCTTGTTCGCCAGCGTGCCGGTGAACCCGGCCAGGCTGAGCCAGGTGCCGCCCGAAATGCCCAGGAGCTGCGCTATGAGCAGCGGAGCGATGGTGGCGATGGCCGCGCGCAAGCCGGCGGCGTAGGCCGGACGCGCGGGCGCGAGCGCCGTCGCGGCGCGAACGTCGGTCAGGGCCCTGCGGAGTGGTGTCGGCGGAGTCGTCGACATGCCGGCGGCCCGGCGGCCTAATCCCCGTCCGACCCGAGCAGAGAGGCAGGCGTCGCTCGCAGGGCGCGCCACGCGGGGAGCATCGCGCCGGCGAGCGTGGTGAGGACGAGCAGCAGACTGTAGCGGAGCAGCACTCGCATGTCCCACTGGGCCGCACCGGTCATGACGCTTGGCAGCGTGCTCCAGATCGCCTGCCCGAACCAGAGTCCGAATACCGTGCCGGCCAACCCCGTCCGGGCGGCTCGCGAGAGAATCCGGAGCAGCAGGCGGCTCCGCCGCGCTCCAGTCGCCCGGCGAATCCCCAGCTCCGGCCGGAGCGACTGGACCCAGAGCCGCATCAGAGTAAAGGTGCCGACCACCGCGATGACCAACGTCACCCAACCTTCCACCGCGAACCAGCGGCTGAACCAGACGAGCGGCGCCGCCTCAGCCGCGAGTATGGCACGCTCGGCGATCGGTCCGCTTCCCCATGTCCCGAGTGCCAGGAGCGCGCGCCGGACGAACGGGGCCGGGTCGGCCCGCGGTGGCGAGCGCACTAGCAGCTCGGCGGACGAGACCGGGTGCTGCAGAATACTGAGGTACACCGTATATCGAGGCTGGAGTCGAGATCCGAGGGCGGTGCCGGGAGGATCGTCCACGACGCCCACGACGGTGTGCCAGGTTCTGGGATCATCGGCCACCAGCATCGGTCGGCCGAGGGCCCCACCCTTCTGGAAGTGTCGCTCGGCGAGGGCGCGACTGATCACCGCGACCGGCGTCGCACCCCAAGCGTCCTCCTTCCTGATCCCTCGGCCCGCCACCAGCCGCACGCCGAGCGCCTTGAACGAATCCGGGCTCACGAACTGATGGGTGGTCGAGACCAGGTGCCATTTGAGGTTCATTCCCCCGGCACTGCAGATGCCGCAATCGGTGGTCACGGTGCTCACCGTGCCCAGTCCCACCAGTGCGCCGGGGCTGGTCAGGCTCACGAGCTCACCTCCATCGCCGTCGAGTTCCTGGAGCAGTGAGGCGTAGCGCTGGGCCCGATCCGCAGGCCGGCGGTCGGGAGCGGTGAGCTCGAGCACCTGGCCATCGCGGTCAGAGAAAGCCAGGCGCGCCGTAAGCGTCGTAGCGTGGCGCCCGAGCAGCGCGCTCACGGCCAGCACCGCCAGGCTGACGCCGAGCTGAAGCACCGCCGGTCCGAGCAGGCCGGCCGGCTTGGTCTCGGCGTCGAGGATTCGGCTCTGCCGGGCGAAGACCAGCGGGAGGATGGCACCAGCGAGGATCACGGCACCCATGAGGAGGATCGGGGCGACGTGCGGGACGAGGGCGCCGGGCAGGATCCGGCCAGGCCAGCCGCCGATGGCCCACCGCGCCGCCAGCATCCCGGCGGCGCCTCCGGCGGCGAGCACCGCCGTGGCAACGATCACCCCTTCGAGCAGGGCGCTCGCCGCCAGTGCCCGGCGGGATGCACCGACGGCGCGGGAGACCAGCACCTCCGTTTCCCGGCGCGCGGCGCGGGCCCCGAACAGCGTCAGGATGGTGACGGCCGCGATCGCCAGCGTGGCGACGGCCGTGCCGAGCAACAGGTGAAACAGCACATCCACTCCCTGCTGCTGGATGGCCGCGGGCCCCTGGGCGTCCTGACTCCAACCCACTCCCAGATCGGCTCCACGCTCGAGCCAGGGGCCGAGCCGGGTGGCCGGTCCGGGCTGGCTCGGAAGCAGCGCGCCGACCGCGAGGAACGCGGCCTGGGCCAGGAACCCGGTGCCGGTCAGCAGGGCGACGGTGCCCCAGTACATCCGGAGGGCCGCCAGCGCGGGAACGGTGACGCGCCGGGCCCTTGGCAGGAAATCTCGAAGAAGTGTCATCGAATGATCGAAGCTTGAGGATGGTAGCCGGGGCTGCCCAGTTGGAGAGTAGCTGCGGCGGGGCGGGCCGCCAGGGCCGGCAGCGCGGTACAGTAATATTCCCCCATGGCTGCCTCCCGCGAGCTCACCATGCTCACCGCCCTCGCCCAGGCGCTCGGTCGCTCTCCGGATCTGGCGGAGTCGCTGGACTCAGCGCTGGGGACCGTGTCGGAGCTGCTGGGCTTGGAGACCGGCTGGGTCTGGCTGCTCGAGGACGACAGCGAGGAGCCGCGGCTCGCCGCCGCGCGATCGCTCCCTCCGGTGCTCCGCGATCATCCCCAGGCGATGCACGGCGACTGCTATTGTCTCTCGACCTTCCGCGCGGGCGACCTGCGCGGCGCCGCGAACGTGAACGTGGTCTGGTGCAGCCGCCTGGAGAAGGTGGTCCGGCCGGCAGACGATGGTGACCCGGGTGGGACCAGTCTGCGATGTCACGCGAGTGTGCCGCTCGCCGTGGGTGAGCGGCGCCTGGGCATGCTGAACGTGGCGAGCTCCGACTGGCGAGTGCTCTCGGATGACGAGCTCAGCCTCCTCACCACGGCAGGCGCCCTGGTCAGCCTCGCCGTCGAGCGCTCACGGCTCGAGATCGCGGGTGCCCGCGCCGTCGCCGCCGAGGAGCGGAACCGACTGGCGCGGGAGATCCACGACACGCTGGCCCAGTCGCTCGCCGGGCTCACCATGCAGCTCGAGGTGCTCGATGCGCTTGCCGCGCCTCAGGGAGACGAGCGCCTGACTCAGGCGGTGACCCGGGCCCTGGCGCTCACCCGGTCCACCCTTCAGGAGGCGCGCCGCTCAGTGCTGGATCTTCGTGCCGCCCCATTGGAAGGACGTGCCCTCACGGATGCCCTGCACGCGCTCGCCGTTGCGACTGGCGCGGCCACCCCTGGGCTCCGTGTCGAGGTCGTCGCCGAGAGATTCGACCGGATGGCGGGGAAGCTGCCGCCCGCCGTCGAGGTCGGACTCTATCGCATCGCCCAGCAGGCGCTCGCCAACGTCGCCAGGCACGCGGGTCCAGCCCAGGCCATCGTTCGGCTCACCCTGGAGCCGGGTCGGGTGCACCTCAGGGTGGAGGACAACGGGGTAGGGTTCGATCCAACGACGATGCCGCCCGACCGGTTCGGCGTGATCGGCATGGGTGAGCGAGCCCGACTCCTCGGAGGCGAGCTGGTGATCGAGACCTCGCCGGGCGGCGGCACCGCGATCGACGTGGTTGTCCCGCTGCCTGATCCCCTCCCCGGCCGCCCGGCGGCGACACCGTGACCGCCGGCCCACCCGCGGGACCCCGGCGCGAGATCCGGGTGGCGGTGGCCGACGATCATCCGGTGGTTCGCGATGGGCTGGTGGCGATGCTCGAGACCCAATCCGACTTCGTCGTCGTCGGCCAGGCGGCCACTGGCCACGAGGCGCTCGCGCTGGTTCGCGCCAGTCGACCGGACGTGCTGCTGCTGGATCTGGAGATGCCGGAGCTCGACGGCGTCGGGGTGCTCCGAGAGCTCAGAGAAGCCGGAGGCCGCACGCAGGTGATCGTCTTCACGGTCTTCGATACCGACGAGCGGATCATCGCAGCGGTGGAGGCCGGCGCTGCCGGGTATCTGCTCAAGGGCGCGCCGCGGCAGGAGGTCTTCGCGGCCGTGCGGGCGGTGGCCGCTGGCCGGTCGCTGCTGGCGCCTGCCGCCGCCTCCGCGGTGCTCCGGCGGGTACGCGGGGAGGCGGGCGGGGCGCCCGGCAGGCCTTCGCTCACCCCGCGCGAGCAGGCCGTGCTCGACCAGCTGGCGCGGGGCCTGGGGAACAAGCAGATCGGCGCGGCGCTCGGCATCTCGGAGCGCACGGTCAAGTTCCACGTCAGCTCTCTATTCGCCAAGCTCGGCGCCGGCAACCGGACCGACGCGGTCAGGCGCGCGGTGCAGGCGGGGTTGATCGCGCTGTAGCCATCCGATCGCGCCAGTGTCGTCCCGAGGAGCGTCAGCGACCAGGGATCTTGCTCGCGTCTCCCCGAGGGTCGCTGCGGACGTCTGGGTCCCGGCGCGGCCTCGCAGTCGCTTCCACACCTGTACCGACGGACAGGGAATACCTGTCCGTTTTCCATGCCCGCTCTGGCCTGCAGATCAATGCAACCACGGGGCGGAGCGCCCGATTTTTCGGTTCATGCTGACACGGACCACGAACCGAAAGATCATCCCAATGGACACCGTAAACGAACGTACGGCCCTCATCACCGGCGCCTCACGCGGCCTGGGCCTGGCGCTGAGCCGCGGACTCGCGGCGCGTGGCTGGAACCTGATCATCACCGCGCGAGATGCGGAGCGGCTCCGCCTGGCGCGAAACGAGCTCGCCCGCACGACGCATGTGGCGGCGCTCGCGGGGGACGTCACCGATCGGTCGCATCTGGAGGCCCTGGCCGTGCTCGCCCAGGGGCACGCCGGACTCGATGCCGTAGTGAACAACGCAGGGGCTCTGGGCCCGAGTCCCCAGCCGCAGCTCCTCGAATACCCGCTCGAAGTGCTGGCCGAGGTCTTCCGGACCAACGTTTTCGCGCCCCTCGGCATCCTGCAGGCGGTCCGGGAGCAACTCAAGCCGGGCGCGCGACTGGTCAACGTGACCAGCGATGCAGGCACGACCGCCTACCCGGGCTGGGGCGGGTACGGCTCGAGCAAGGCTGCCCTGGAGCAGCTCTCGGCGGTGCTGGCGGTGGAGAACCCGGGGCTCAAGGTGTACTGGGTCGACCCGGGAGACATGCGCACCGACATGCATCAGGCCGCGTTTCCCGGCGAAGACATCAGTGACCGTCCGCTGCCCGATGCCAGGGTTTCGGGCTTCGTCACACTGCTCGAGTCCGATCTCCCCAGCGGGCGCTACTCGGCCGCCGACCTGGCCCGAGCGCCCGCGGAGGTCGTGTGAGCCTGCCGCTCCAGCTGGCGCCGGCCAGGTCCACCGGGCGGCTGCACTTCGACTTGCCGCAGTCGCTCGCTGCCGCCGAGCCGCCGGAGGCGCGCGGCCTGGCGCGGGACGATGTGCGCCTCATGGTCAGCCGAGCGACCGATAACAGTATCATCCACCGCCGCTTCCACGATTTCCCCGACTTTCTGTCAGCGGGGGACGTGCTGGTGGTCAACATCAGCGCGACGATCAACGCCGCCATTGTCGCCTGGCGCCAGCTGCGGGGCGAGCGCGAGCTGATCGAGCTGCATCTCTCTACCCCGCTGCCTGACGGCCGCTGGGTGGTCGAGCTGCGCCATCTTACCGACACCGGAACCGCACCGCTCTTCGACGCCCGAGCCGGAGTGCAGGTCCGACTGGCGGGCGGGGGTCGTGCTGTGCTCAATGCGCCGTTTCGTCCGGTCGGCGGCCACCGGACGCAGCGGACTGATCGGGTGCGGCTCTGGATCGCTGAGCTCGATTGCCCAGGCGGCGTGATGGCGCACTTCAGAGAGCATGGCTCGCCGATCCGGTACGAATATGTCCGCCGGCCTTGGCCTCTGGCCTTTTATCAGACCGTATTCGCCGATGAACCTGGCAGCGCCGAAATGCCTTCCGCCGGCCGGCCATTCACGCACGAGATCGTGGAGCGGCTGAATCGGAGGGGCGTCACGATCGCGCCGGTACTGCTCCATACCGGCGTGGCCAGCCTCGAGGACGATGAGCCACCCTATCCCGAGCGGTACCGGGTGGCCGAGACCACGGCCAATCTGGTGAACCGCGGCCGGGCCCTGGGTGGCCGGGTTGTGGCGGTCGGCACGACAGTGGTGCGGGCGCTCGAGACGGCGGCCACACCCGACGGACGGGTGCGGGCGGCAGCGGGTTGGACGGATCTGGTGGTGACACCCGACCGGGGCATCTTCGTGGTCGATGCGATCCTGACGGGGCTGCACGCGCCGCGGGCGTCCCACCTGGCGATGCTCGAGGCACTAGCCGGGCGAGATCACCTAGACCTCGCGTATCGGTCCGCGCTGCGTCATCGCTATCTCTGGCATGAGTTCGGGGACGTACACTTGATGTTCGGGGTGGGTCGAGGAGATCTCGGGCGGGATTGTCGCTTCCAGCGCGCAGCGGGGCGTCCGCCGCGTGGGTCGAGCTCGGCCCGGCAAGCACCCGGTTGACAGTGCTTGCGTCATATTGTACGATATATCGTGAGCAATGTCGCAAGATACTCCGGGAGGCAGACTATGCACGATCGACACGGTGACTGGGGATTCGGACCGGGATTTCCCTTCGGATCTGGCTGGCGCGGGGCCTGGGGCGGCCCAGGAAAAGGGCCCCGCCGGCGGACCCAGATGTTCGAATCCGGCGAGATCAAGTTCGTGATCCTCCGGCTGTTGAAAGAGAAGCCCCGGCACGGCTACGAGGTGATCAAGGCGTTGGAGGAGCAGATGGCCGGGTGCTACACCCCTTCCGCTGGCACGGTCTACCCCACCCTGCAACTGCTGGAGGACGAAGGCTACGTCAAGGCGGTGGACACCGCCGGTAAGAAGGTCTACCACATCACGCCCGAGGGTGAGCGCTACCTGGAGGAGCATCGGGACCTACTCGACCAGATCGTGGAGCGAGTGCGCGAGACCATTCGCGATTTCACCGGCGGCGGCCTGGGTGAGGTGCAGGGCGCGTTCGCCCGCCTCGCCGGCACCACGTTTCGCCGGGCCTGGCGCCGCGGCCCGGATGACCCAGCACTCAAGCGAGTCGCCGAAATTCTCAAGAAGGCGGCCGAGGACATCGAGCGGGCCTGGCAACCTGCCGCCTCGGACGCGAGCACCGAGGAGAAGTAACGATGTGGCATTACCCCTGGATGTTCTGGCTGGTGCCCCTGCTCTTCTTCTTCGCCACTCGGCGGCGGCGTTGGAGTCGCTGGGCGCCCCCCGACCGCGATGTACGGTTGGAGATGGGAAAACGGCTCGAGGACCAGGCCAGCTTCGTGGACGCACTCGAGTCCCGAGTGGCTCAGCTGGAGGAGCGGCTCGATTTCACCGAGCGCCTGCTGGCCGGACGCTCGGCCCCGCCGGGCACAGCCTAGTCGCTTCCGAGTCTGACGGTGATTCCCCACGGGTCCCGCGCTAGCCACGCCCCGCCGGCTGCGGTCACGTCGTAGCCGGCGCGGCGAAGGCTCGCGGCTGCGGCCTCCGCTGTGGTCCGCTCGGGCAGCAGGAGCTCCCACGACAGCAGTCTCGCGTCATCTTCGGTGGCCTCGGGAGACCCGGCCGCCCAGACGTTCACGCCGACATGGTGGTGATAGCCGCCAGCGGAGAGGAACAGCATCCCGGGAAGGGACCAGGCGGTCTTGTCGAAGCCCAGTGCTGCGTGGTAGAACGCCTCCGCCGCCGGGATGTCTTCGACGTAGAAGTGCATGTGGCCGATGATCGTGCCTGCAGGAAGGCCGCGCCAGGGCCGATCCTCGGCAGCGGCGAGCACTGCGTCGCTGTCGAGCGGCAGGATGGCGGCCAGCACTTCACCATCCCGGTAGGGCCACTCGGCGCGCGGCCGGTCGCGGTAGACCTCGACCGTGATCCCGTCCGGATCCACCAGGTACAGGGCCTCGCTGACCAGGTGCTCGGATGAGCCGACGTGCACGTCGAGGGACGTCGCGTGTCGCAGGAACCGGCCGAGATCCTGTCTGCTGGGCAGGAGGACGGCGAAGTGATAGATGCCCAGTCGCCCGCGCCGGGGTACTGGCCGGACGCCTGGTTTCTCCTGGAGCTCGAGCAGGACGGATTCATCCCCGGAAATGCCCAACCGTGCCGCGCGCCCGCCGGGCGACTGGTCGCGCCCGGTGACCCGGAAGCCGAGGACCCGCACATAGAAATCGAGGGAGCGTTCCAGGTCCGCCACCTGGAGGGCCACCGTGCCAAGTCGGATGCCCCCCGGAAGCCGGAAGCCTGGGGCGTCGATGCCAGGAGTCATGGCGGGAAGATACCCTGGCCGATGTCGAATTCGCCGCGCTTCGTGCGTCGTGAAGGTAGAACCCTTACCGGAAGGACCACCACGATGCGATTCATGATGCTGATGATCCCCAAGGGATACGAGCAGGCCGCCCCGGGTACCGTGCCGGACGCCAGAGCGGTGAAGGCCATGATGAAATACAATGAACGCCTGCAGCAGGCCGGCGTATTGCTGGCGCTGGACGGCCTCCACCCACCTTCGATGGGCGCGCGGGTCTCCTTCCCCGGCGGCAAACCCAGGGTGACCGACGGGCCCTTCGCGGAGGCAAAGGAGGTGCTGGGCGGATATTGGATGATTCAGGTGAAGTCGAAGGAGGAGGCGGTGGAATGGGCCTCGCGCTGTCCCGCCTCGGAGAACGAAGTGATCGAGATCCGCCAGGTGCAGGAGCTCTCGGATTTCCCTGCCGACGTCCAGGAGGCCGCGGCCGGCTTTTCCGAGTTGCGGTCCTGACCCGCTCCCCCCGCGGGCCTTGGCCTTGCACCGGCGGAGCAAGATGATCTGATTGGTAGCCGTGACGGCTACCGCTACGCATCGGGCCATCGACGCGGTCTGGAGGATCGAGTCTGCCAGGCTCATCGCCGGGATCGCGCGCATCGTGGGTGACGTAGGTCTCGCCGAGGATCTGGCGCAGGACGCGCTGATGGCGGCGCTGGAGCGGTGGCCAGAGTCGGGCGTGCCGGACAATCCGGGCGCCTGGCTCATGGCCACGGCCAAGCATCGGGCGATCGACCACTTCCGCCGGGGCAAGCGACTCGAGCAGAAGCACCTAGAGCTGGGCTACGAGCTCCAAGCGACGCAGGAGAAGGCCATCCCCGATCTCGAGGCGGCGATCGACGATCAGGTCGGCGACGACCTCCTCCGCCTCATCTTCATCGCCTGCCATCCCGTGCTCTCGCGCGAGGCGCGCGTCGCGCTCACGCTTCGCCTGCTCGGCGGCCTGAGCACCGAGGAGATCGCCCGGGCCTTCCTGGCACCAGTGCCTACCGTCGCCCAGCGGATCGTCCGGGCCAAGCGCACGCTGGCCGAGGCGCGGGTCCCCTTCGAGGTGCCCCGCGACGCCGAGCTCGCCACCCGGCTGTCGTCGGTGCTGGAGGTGATCTACCTCGTCTTCAACGAGGGGTATTCCGCCACCGCCGGCGATGACTGGATGCGCCCTCAGCTCTGCGAAGAGGCGCTCCGGCTGGGGCGGATCCTGGCGGGGCTCGCGCCGGCCGAGCCGGAGGTGCACGGCTTGGTGGGACTGATGGAGATCCAGGCATCCCGCTTGGGGGCCCGGACCGGCCCGTCTGGCGAACCCATCCGGCTGCTCGATCAGGACCGTGCCCGCTGGGACCAGCTCCTCATCCGTCGCGGCCTCGGCGCGCTCCGGCGCGCCGAGGAGCTGGGCGGGGCATCGGGCCCCTACGCGCTGCAGGCTGCGATCGCGGCCTGTCATGCGCGGGCGCGAACGCCGGGCGAGACGGATTGGGCGCGTATCGTGGCGCTCTACGACGCGCTTGCCCGACTGCTGCCGTCTCCCGTGGTGGAGCTCAACCGCGCGGTGGCCGTCACCATGGCGCTCGGTCCGGCGGCGGGTCTCGAGGTGGTGGACGCGCTGGCGTCCGAGCCGTCGCTCGCGGGCTACCACCTCCTGCCCAGCGTCCGCGGCGATTTTCTCGAGCGGCTGGGCCGACGGGACGAAGCCCGCGCGGAGTTCGAGCGCGCGGCGGGGCTGACGCGCAATGCGCGGGAGCGGGAGCTGCTGCTGGAGCGGGCCAGAGCATGTGCCAGCCCGGCGGCCGAGCCGGGATGAGTCGCTCTGATCCGCCTGACGTAGCGGACACCACCGACCTGCTCGCCCGGATCCGCCGGCTCGAGCGCGCTGCCCGCCCGCTCGACCCCGGGGCCGCTCGCCGCAAGCGGCTCCGCCAGGCCGTGGTGGCGTCCTCCGAGCGATTCCTCCGGAAGATCGGGAGCCTCAAGGCGTACGAGGAGACGGAGGACAAAGGCATCGGGCTGTTGGCGTCGCCCATCGGCGAGCATGGCATGCCGGTCGACGACGTGATCGAGATGCTGGAGCACGATGTGGTCCGGCCGGGAAACAATCCGGCATCCGGCGGCCACCTGGCCTACATCCCGGGCGGCGGCCTCTACCACTCGGCGCTGGGTGACTATCTCGCCGCCATCAGCAACAAGTACGCAGGGGTCTTCTTTGCCGGACCCGGAGCGGTCCGGATGGAGAACCTGCTGGTCCGGTGGGTCGCCGACCTGGTGGGCTATCCCGGTACTGTCGGCGGGACTATCCTCTCGGGCGGCAGCATCGCCACGCTGGCGGCAATCGCTACGGCGCGGGATGCTCACGGCCTCCGCGGTGCGGACTATGCCTCCGTGGTGGTCTATCTGACGACCCAGGCCCATCACTGCATCCAGAAAGCGCTCCGCCTGGCGGGTTTGGGCGAGGCGCGGCTGCGGTATGTCGCCCTCGATGAACGGTTCCGGATGTGCCCCGACGCGCTGGAGCGCGCCATCGCCGAGGATCGGGCGCAGGGTCTTCGGCCCTGGCTGGTGATCGCGTCCGCCGGCACCACCGATACCGGGGCGGTGGATCCGCTCGAGGCGATCGGCATGATCGCGGCCCGCGAGCGGTGCTGGTACCACGTCGACGCCGCCTATGGTGGCTTCTTCCTTCTCACCGAGCATGGGCGGCGCATGCTCCGGGGAATCGAGCGGTCCGACTCGGTAGTGCTCGATCCCCACAAGAGCCTGTTCCTTCCCTATGGCGCCGGCATCCTGCTGGTGCGGGACGCCCAACAGCTGGCCGCCACCCACGACTACTCCGGCAACTACATGCAGGACGCGCTGCGGGAATCGGGCGAGATCTCGCCGGCCGACGTGTCGCCCGAGCTCACCAAGCACTTCCGGGCGCTTCGCATGTGGCTGCCGCTCATCCTGCTGGGCACCAGCCCGTTTCAGGCGGCGCTCGACGAGAAGCTGCTGCTGGCGCGGTACTTCCACCGGGAGATCGAGGCACTCGGCTTCGAGGTCGGGCCGCCACCCGACCTCTCCATCGTGACCTACCGCTTGGCGCCGGCCGGCGCGGACCTCGAGCGCGCCAACCAGATCAACCAGGCGATCGTCGACGGCGTCCGGCGGGATGGGCGCGTGTTCCTGTCGTCCACCATGCTGGACGGGCGATTCACGCTCCGGCTGGCCGTCCTGGCGTTCCGGACCCACCGGCGTACGATCGACCAGGCGATAGGGGTGCTGCGGGAACAGGTGGCGGGGATCGGAGCTTTCTGACTCGGGAGCGCCGGATGCGACTGGACAGGATCGGGTCTCAGGGCGTCGCGCTCGCACTGGCCGCGGCACTCCTCTTCGGCGCGAGTGCGCCCCTCGCGAAAGGACTCCTGCGGGATGTGAGCCCGCAGTTGCTCGCCGGGCTGCTCTATCTCGGCTCCGGCACGGGGCTCATACTTCTCTGGCTTGCCCGCCGCGGCCTGACGACGCCCCGCCCCAGCGCCACCGAGGCGCCGCTCAGCCGCGCCGATCTCCCGTGGCTCGCGGGGGCGATCCTGTCCGGCGGAGTGGCCGGCCCGCTGCTGCTCATGCTGGGGCTTGCGCGCACGCCAGCCTCGGCGGCGTCGCTGCTGCTGAACCTCGAGAGCGTGTTCACCGCTGCCCTGGCTTGGGTGGTGTTCCGCGAGCACGTGCACCCGCGCATTGTCTTCGGCATGGCAGCGATCATCGTGGGGGGCGTGCTCCTCTCTTGGGAAGGCAGGCTCGCGTGGGGCGGCCTCACGGGCCCCCTCGCGATCGCCGGCGCCTGTCTCGCGTGGGCGGTGGACAACAACCTCACGCAGAAGGTCTCTGCCAGCGATCCGGTCCAGATCACGATGCTCAAGGGCCTCGTGGCAGGCGCGACAAACACCATCATCGCGCTCGGGCTCGGCGCGCGGTGGCCGTCGGGGTCCGTGCCGGCCGCCGCTGCCGTGGTGGGATTCTTCGGCTACGGGGTGAGCCTCATACTCTATGTTCGCGCCCTGCGGGAGCTCGGCACGGCCCGGACCGGCGCCTACTTCTCGCTGGCCCCGTTCATCGGCGCGGGTCTCGGCATCCTCCTCTGGCACGAGTCTGTCACGCTCACCTTCGTCGCGGCCGCTGGGCTTATGGGCATCGGCCTGTGGCTCCATCTCACCGAGCGCCACGCCCATCGGCACACGCACGAGGCGCTGGAGCACGCCCATCCGCACGTCCATGACGTGCACCACCAACACGTTCACAGCCCGGACGACCCAGCTGGCGAGCCGCACACGCACCGGCACCGGCATGAGCCGTTGACCCACCGCCACCCCCACTATCCCGACATCCACCACCGGCACTCTCACTCGTGAGGCCGGTGCTGTTGTAGTGACGACTCATCGCCGATCGATCTGTGGTGAACAGCGCGAAAACACAGCGGGTGCCCCAAGAGCCGGGCACCCGCTTCCTGTTGTCGCACACCTCTTACCCCAGGGCTTGATCGCCTAATCGCGAGGCTGGGCGTTTGTCACGTGCGCCCTGGGCAGTTTCCGCGTGCGCATCCGGGCAGATTGTCGTGCGCCTGCCGGCTCGGCCCTACTGCACCGCGTTCATCATATCGAAGATCGGCAGGTACATCGCCACCACCATGCCGCCCACGATGACGCCGAGGACCACGATCATCACCGGCTCCATCAGGGAGAGCAGCGCGCTCACCGCCACATCAACCTCTTCGTCGTAGAAGTCGGCGATCTTGGAGAGCATCTCGTCCAGGCCGCCGGTCTGCTCGCCCACCGCGATCATCGAGATGACCATCGGGGGGAACACCGCCGAGCGCTCCAGCGGGGCGGCGATGGTCTCACCGCCGGCGATCGATTGACGCGAGGCCATCACGGCGTTGTGGACGACCTGGTTGCCCGACGTCTTGGCCGTAATCTCCAGCCCTTCCAGGATGGAGACGCCCGAGCTGACCAAGGTGCCCAGGGTCCGGGTGAAACGTGAGACCGCCGACTTCCGGATCACATCGCCCAGCACCGGCGCCTTGAGCATCATGGTGTCAATCTGCAGCCGGCCCGCGTCGGTGGCGTAGTAGCGCTTGATCCCGAAAAACGCCCCGCCGATGCCGAGCCCGATGGCCCACCAGTAGTGGATCAGGAAGCCCGACATCGCGATGACGACGCGGGTGGGCAGCGGCAGATCCATGCCGGCCGACGCGAACATGCTCTGGAACGTCGGAATCACGAAGATCAGCAGCACCGCGATGGCGACCCCCGCGACGCAGATGATGACGCCCGGGTACACCATGGCGCCCTTCACCTTGCGGACCAGCGCGTCGTTCTTTTCCAGGAAGGTGGCCAGCCGGAGGAGAATGGTATCCAGGATACCGCCGGCCTCGCCCGCGGCGACCATGTTGACGTACAGGTCGGTGAACGCCTTGGGGTGCTTGGAGAATGCATCCGCCAGGGTATTGCCCGATTCGACATCATAGACCACGGCGCGAGTCACCGCCGCGAGGGTCTTGTTCTCGGTCTGCGCGGCCAGGATGCCCAGCGATTGCACCAGCGGCAAGCCCGCGTTGATCATCGTGGCGAACTGCCGGGTGAAGATCACGATGTCCCGCGTCTTCACCCGCGGCTGGCCGAGGCTGAGCTTGATCGCCTTGGGGGTTTCCCGCACGCTTACCAGGATCATGCGGTTCTTGCGCAGATAGGCGCCGACCTCGTCCTTGGAGGGCACGTCGAGCTGGCCCTTCTGGATCTGGCCGGTCTGGTTGCGCGCGGTATACTCGAACATCGGCATCGCTGAAGTCTCCGATTAGCGGCGAGCGGCCGCGGAGCGCTGCCCCCGCTCGGCCGAAACGATCTCCTGCTCCTCCATCGGGGTGACGCCGATCATCCGGAGGAATTCCTTGGGCTCGTGCGATACCCGCTCGCACTCCTCCTGGCTCACTTCACGGTTGGTGTAGAGCTGGAAGAGCGAATCGTTCATCGTCTGCATGCCGTGCTTCTTGCCGGACTGCATGGCGGAGTAGATCTGGTGGATTTTGTCGTCGCGGATGAGCGCGCGGATGGCAGGCGTGGCGATCATGATCTCCGCCGCCATGGCCCGGCCCCGGCCGCGTGCCTTGGGCAACAGCGTCTGGGTGACGACCCCCTCCAGGACGAAGGCGAGCTGCGCCCGCACCTGCGACTGCTGGTTGGAGGGGAACACGTCGATGATGCGGTTGATCGACTCGGCCGCCGAGTTGGTGTGCAGGGTAGCGAGGGCGAGGTGACCCGTCTCGGCGATGGTGAGCGCCGCGGCGATGGTCTCCAGGTCTCGCATCTCACCCACCAGGATGACGTCGGGATCTTCCCGCAGCGCGTACTTGAGCGCGGTGTGGAAGTTCTTGGTATCGGTGCCGATCTCGCGCTGGTTGACGATGCACCCTTGATGGCGGTGGATGAACTCGATCGGATCTTCCACCGTGATGATGTGACCCTTCCGCTCCTTGTTGATCTTGTCGATGATCGCCGCCAACGTGGTGCTCTTGCCGGAGCCGGTCGGGCCCGTCACCAGGACCAGGCCGCGCGGCCGTTCGGCCAGCTTGGCGATGGCCGGCGGCAGCCCCAGCTCCTGAAAGGTTCGCACATTGAAGGGAATCATGCGGATTACCATGGACACGCAGCCCCGCTGCTTGAAGCAGTTGCCGCGGAACCGAGCTAAGTTCTGAATTCCGAAGGAGAAATCGAGCTCGTCCTCGGTCTCGAACCGCTTCTTCTGATTCTCGGTCAGGACCGAGTAGGCCAGCTGGAGGGTATCCTTCGGCGTCAGGATCTCGGCCATCGAGCTATCGGCTATGTCGCCGTCGATACGTAATTTAGGCCTCTCGCCGGTGGTGATGTGCAGGTCGGAGGCCTCTTTCTCGATCATCTCTTCCAGCAGTGCTCGCAGATTGAAGCTCATCCGGCTGTCTCCTTGACCACTTCTTCGAGGGTGGTGACACCGCGCTCGATCTTCTTGAGGCCGTCCATTCTGAGGGTGAGCATCCCGTCGAGCACCGCCTGGTCTTGCAACTCCGCAACCGAGGCGCCCCGCAGGATCAAGCGGCGCAGGTCAGGGCTCAGGGCCATGACCTCGTAGAGGCCCGCCCGGCCCTTGTACCCGGTGCCGCTGCAGGTCTCGCAACCTGTTCCCTTCATGAACGGTAGGGCTCGCACTCTCTCAAGATCTGTGCCCAGGGAGGCCAATTCTTCTTCGCTGTAGCTTGCCGAGGCCTTGCAGCCCTTGCAGATACGCCGCACCAAACGCTGTGCCACCACCAGGTTTACAGCACTGGCCACGTTGAACGCCTCGATCCCCATGTCGATCATGCGGGTGATGGTGCTCGCGGCGTCGTTGGTGTGCAGCGTCGAGAGCACCAGGTGTCCGGTGAGCGCGGCTTTGATGGCAATACCGCCGGTCTCCAGGTCCCGGATCTCGCCGATCATGATGATGTTGGGGTCCTGCCGGAGAAACGCCTTGAGTGCTGCCGCGAAGGTCAGTCCGATCTCGGTGCGGACCAGCACCTGATTGATGCCCATCAGGTTGTATTCGACCGGGTCTTCCGCCGTCATGATGTTCACTTCGGGGGTGTTGACCCGGGAGAGGGCGGAGTAGAGCGTGGTGGTCTTTCCCGATCCGGTTGGGCCGGTAACCAGCACCATGCCGTAGGGATTCAGGATGGCCCGCATCAGGTCCTTCTCCGCCTTCACCTCGAACCCGAACTTGGTGAGGTCCAGGGTCAGGTTGCCCTTGTCGAGAATGCGGAGGACGATCTTCTCGCCGAAGAGCACCGGCAGCGTGCTCACCCGGAAGTCGATGACCCGGTTGCCCATCTTGAGCTTGAGGCGGCCATCCTGAGGCACGCGCCGCTCGGCGATATTGAGCTGTGACAGGATCTTGATGCGGGAGGTGAGGGCCGCCTTCATCTTGAGGGGCGGCCGCATGATCTCCAGCAGCACGCCATCCACCCGGTAGCGCACCCGGATCTCGTGCTCGAACGGCTCGATGTGGATGTCGCTCGCGCCCCGCTTGACCGCGTCGATCAGCATCCCGTTGATCAGCTTGACCACCGGCGCGTCCTCCATCTGCGCCTGGGTGGCGGCCTCCTCTTCCTGCTCCTCGACGATCTCGACGTCCTCGCCCGTTGCCTCCATGTCCTTGAGGATGGTCTGCAGTTCCTGGTCGTTCGACTGCTGATAATACTTCTCGATCAGGTTGCGGAGGGTGTATTCGCCGGCGATGACGGGGAAAAGGTCGAAGCGAGTGATGAACTTGAGGTCTTCCAACAGGCCCAGGTCGCTCGGATCGGCCATGGCGACGGTGAGGGTGCGGCCCTCCCGCTTGAGCGGAAGCACCACGCCCTTGGTGGCCATGTCGCTGGGGACCATCTTCAGGATCTTGGGATCGACTTCGAAGCGCGAGAGATCCACCGCCGGCATCCGGAACTGCCGGGCGAGGATCTTGGTGATCTCCAGCTCCGGCACCAGCCCGAGCTTGACCAGGACGTAGCCCAGGCGTTGCTTGGTGGTCTTCTGCTCAGCCAGGGCCTGCGCCAGCTGCTCACGCGAGAGCAGCCCTTCCCGAAGCAGGACCTCTCCGAGCCGGTCGCCACCACCGGCCGCTGCGGTCGCCATGGTTCGATGGACTCTGGATGGATTGATGGTTAGGACGGGGCTAGGCCGGAAGCTAGGCAGGGGGCAGAGAGTGTCAAGGATCACTGCACCTTCACCCGGCCCTGCAGCCTGGCCAGCGCGGCAGGCCCGATTCCGGGTACGCCGCCCAGCTCTTCGACCGATCCGAATCGCCCGTGAATTTCCCGGTACCGGACGATCGCAGCAGCACGAGCCGGGCCAACTCCGGGGAGACCCTCCAGCTCGGCGGGTCCGCCGGCGTTGAGGTCGACCATCTGCGCCTGCCCCGGCTCGGCCCCGACCGGTGCCGCAGCCGGTGTGCCGGAGAAGCCCAGATGGGGCCCGATGGCCTGCAGCAGGCCGGGGCCGACGCCCCGCACCCGGTCGAGCCCCTGGGCGCTTCCGAACGGCCCGTGTGCCTCCCGGTCGGCCACGATGGTCTTGGCCAGCCCGAGCCCCACTCGGGGCAGGCGGGCGAGCTCCGCCGCGGTGGCGCGGTCGGCATCGATCCGCTCGTCGGGACCGAGGGGGCGGGCGAGGGCGAGAATACTGTCGCGATGGGCGGCGGGGGACCGCGGAGGCAGGACGGAGAGCAGCTGCACTTCACCGGGCGCCTGGCCCGGACGGCTCATCAGCCAGCGCACGCCCTGCCCCACCAGCGCGAGGGCGAGCAGCAGCACCAGGGCACGACGCTCGGTGGACGACATGCCCAATCCTAGGGTGCGCCCCAGACGCCGGGTACGCCATTTCCCGCGGGACGAACCCGAATCGATGCGGCTCACTTAGGTCAGCGCAGGTTCTACTCTTCGCGCCGGACCAGCGCTACGGCCACGTCTCCCACCACCTGGAGGCTCGCGGCGCTCACCTTGTCGATGGTGTCGCCGATGGTGTGCCAGGGGGGATAGTCGAAGTCCACCACGTCGATCGCGCGGATGCCGACCTTCTGCAGCTCGAGGTGATCGTCGATCAGGTTGTGCTTGGGAGCGTCGATGAAGACCTTGGAGTAGCCCAGATCGCGGGCCGTGCTCCAGACCAGCTCGACCACCTCGGGCGCGCCCACCATCGAGTTGGCCTCGGGATAGATCTGCAGATCCTTGTCCGCGACCAGATCGAACAGCACCGCGTAGAGCGGCGGCGGGCCGGGCACCTGGTGAGCCGCGTAATAGCGTGACCCCATCAGCACGTCGTCCGGCGCCTTGGTGAAGTCGCCGAAGTCTTCCCCGTCGTCGAACAGCAGATCCACACCGATGCTGCTGGGGCGCCGCTTGAGCACATCAGCCACCCCGAGGAGCAGTGCCACGCCCGACCCGCCGTCATTGGCGCCAGGCACCGGACGGGTCGAATCGGGGGACAAGGGGCTGTCGGCGGTCGGACGGCTGTCCCAGTGCGCCAGGAACAGGATCCGCTTCTCCGCCGACGGGTTGAACCGGGCCACCAGGTTGGTGAGGGCCAGGGTATCGCCTTTGGCGGTCACGTGGGTCCACTGCTGGGTCACCAGGGTGTCGGCCCGCAGGCGGAGCAGGCTGTCCATCCAGGCGAGCATCCGCGCGTGTGCGGGCGTCCCCGGAATCCGCGGGCCGAACGCCACCTGGCGCTCGATGTATTGGAACGCCACGTTCCCCTCGAACTCCCGGGCCGGCCGGGCCTCATGGCAGGCGGCGAGAAGCAGCGGGACGAAGAGGGCGAATCGGCGCATGAAGGCCTTGGGCTGTGGGAAGCGCGGGGCCGTCCTCACCGATAGTCGCCCGCGAACAAGGAGAGCTGGAAGGACGCGATGATGGAGATCTGCGACGTCCGCCGGCTCAGATGACGCGCGTCGTTGATGGAGTAGCCCAACTGCAGCCCGCCGCTCAACGTCTGCAGGAAGTCGGTATCGAAGCCGGCGCGAGCCTCCTGGTGCAGCACGTCGGAGATGAGGGTACACTCCGTCGCCGTGGCGCCCCGCTGGAGGCAGCTCTTGGAGCTGCTGTTGAGCAACGTCAGCGAGCTGCGCACCTGCTTACGCGCGCGGCTGAGCGCGCGCGGCAGCCGGATGGCGTAATTGACGGAGCCGGTGAAATCGTTCTGATCCAGCTGGGTCTCGTTGCCGTTCGAGGCGTTGCTCTGATCCAGAACCGTCGCGCCGACGGTCAAGGAGATCCCGTTTCGGAGGCTCAGCTGGACATCCGGGGTAATGGATGACGAGGTGATGGAGGTGAGCGCCGGTGGCCCGCCGAGGTTCGCCTGGGTCGAGCTGCCGTCACGGTGGCGGAAGGTGGTCCCCAGCGCCACCTGAACCAGGGGGCCGCCTCGGAAGGTCCGGGTCCAGCGGACGTTGCCGACCGGCCACTCCTCCTGGATCGTCTCGGTCTCGATAAACCCCTGGCTCACCCGCTGAAACCTCGTGGTCCGGGTGAGTGCGTGGGACAGGGTGACGCTGAACCCGAGCGGCAGGTCGGCCCCTCCCGCGATCGTGGCGGTCCGCCCGTCCGACGCTCCGATGGCACTCGCCCCCTCCTGGGTGAGGTACGACTCGAGGCCGCCCAGCGCGAGCTGGTAATGTACCCCGGCATCGAACGCGGCGAGGTCAAAGGTCGACGTGCGGGTGAGCCGGGTGCTCAGGTCGACCGGCCGCACCCGCGCGAGCGCCTTGCCGAGCACACTGCTGTCGCCCACCAGCTGGCGAATTTCCCGGGCCAGGTCCACGGCCGCGCCGAGCTCGCTGGTGCGGGTGTTGTTGAGCGTCTGGGGGAGGATGAACGAGCCGCTGTCGCCGTCGGCCCGGACCGGGTCGCGACTGGAGAGCGTTCGAGAGAGCAGGAAGTTGCTGGTGCTCAGAAGCCGGGGACGGAGCCACGAGGCCAGCGTGGGCGTGAGCGCGAAGGTCGTGGCCAGGGTACGATCGCGCTCCACACCGGCAGGCACGCCGAGGAAGAACTTGCGCTTGGCGTACGCCAGCCGCCCGAGTGGGCTCGAGTCGGGGTAAACCCGGAGGTCGCGGGTGCTGGTCAGGTCACCGCTCAGGTTCAGCATGCCGAGCGGCTGCCAGGTAAGCCCGGCCGAGTTGCGCCAGAGGTGGGCCAAATTGAGCGTCGGCTGGAGCAGGTCGTCGTCGCTCCGCTCGATCGGCACTCGGAACCCGGTGGAGTTGGTCTCGTTGCGATTCAGTCCGCTGGTCAACCGGATGCGGGAAGGCACCAGGCTCACGTCCGCCCGGCTGAGCGCCTTCCCGGTCTCGCTCTCGCGCAGCCACCGAGGAAGGCCCTTGACCAGCCCGCCGAACGGCAGGCGGAACCCGCGCCGCCGCATCTGCAGGAGATAGTTCGCGCTGAGCGCCAGCGCGGTGGCGTCGACTTCGGACAGCTCGGTCTGGGTCCGCCCCTGGGTCAGGTTACCGGTAAACGACAGCGGATCCGCCAACGCCTTGGTGAGCCACTTGGAGCCCGGCACACTCCGCCGGATGGAGAGTGAGTAGGTCGCGCTCCACGATTCCGGTCGCCGGAGTCCCACCAGCGAGGCGCCCCGCAAGTCGGTCCCGCTCAGCAGCTCGGGATCGACCGTGGTGCGGGCATAGGTCATCGTGAGTGGCACCGCCAGCCCCAGCCCGGCCGGCAGGAACCGATCCAGGCGCAGGTCCCCTCCGGCCTGCAGCACGTTGCTGGCGAGGTAAGATGGGTTCTCGTTGATCTGGCGGAACTGCCCGTTCTGCCGGGTGTAGGCGACCGAGAGATTGCCCACGTCCGAGGCCGTGAGCCGCGCGTCGACCGACGCCGCGGTGCCGGTCTTGGAGACCGGATCGCTCAGGCGGATGTCATCCACCCAGAGCTCGGCCTCCGGTATCGAGATCGTCGCGGCCACACGGTAGATACCGGCGGAGATCTCCTGCACGGCCGCCAGATTGGGAGGGTTGACCCCGGGGTCCCGGAGATGCACCAGGTACCCTCCTTCGCAAGCGACATAGGCATCGGGCTCGCTGGTGCCGCACTCGGCGGCGCCCGACGGAGGCTCCCCCCGGAGCCATCGGTTTTCTACCTCTGCCCGAAGCCGGCGCCAGGTTTCGAGATCGATGATGGCCTCTGGCGTCCAGCTGTCCGACCGCGCGGGTGTTCGGAAGAGGTAGAAGTTGTCGTTGTCACTCCCGAGCTTGATGAACGCCTGCAGGTCGCCCTCTTGCCACCCTGGTCCGCGTCCCCGGAACCAGACGCGCAACGTCTCATAGGTGAGCAGGTTCTGCGGCCCGGCGGGGAAGCGCAGGTAGGCCTCGGCCCGCTCCCCCGACCCGAGCAGGCGACCGATGATCCGCAGCGACTTCTCGTTGATCTGGGTGCCCTGGCTCTGGCGGTCACCGCCACGGTTGGCCACCTGGTCGGTCACGCCGGGTGGCGATTCGTAGCCCAGGTCGGTGCGGTTCTCGGTCGATATGGTCGCGCTGCTCACCTCGCCATGGGGCAGACCGACGGCCCCGGTGAGCCCGAAGATCGGGGTCTCCGCCCTCCGCGACCAGGGCGAGCCGACGAACCGCAGTCGTGCGATCGCCAGACGGGACACGATGTCGGCGGAGCCATTGTCCGGCGGCGTGGCCAGGGTGAGACGAAGCTGCTGGACCAGCCGGAGCGACGGCGTATTCAGGGTGTAGTCCGGCCGGCGGATCGGAATCCGGTAAAGCTTCCACTGCGAGGTGCGGCCGAGGGAATCGACCGAGGTGACTCCGTTCCGCACGAAGAAGCTGTCGGCGGCCAGATCGACCACGTAACGGAAGACGTTCTCGTTCGGTCCATTGGCGTCGAGCTCACCGTCTCCGTCGAGGTCCTCGGTGTCCAGCAGGCCGTTTCCAGCGGTACAGCGGCTGCTGAGGTCGCCCCACGGGAAGACGTTGACGGTCTCGCCCAGGATCTGGTGGCAGAGCGGAAACGACTCGATGGGACCTTCGCCCAGCTCCAGGAGCGAGTCGGGACGGTCACCGAGGATGCCGATATCGTCCACCACGGCGTTGAAGATCCCGATCTCGCTGCGCTCCGTGTCCAGCCTGCCCTGGCCGACGTACTGCCGGCCGGTGAACACGGTGTCCGTCCCGGCGGGCTGCAGGGTGACGGGCGCGATCGCCACCGCGTCCTCGCTCACCGTGCCCAGGTCGACCAGCAACCGGAGACCGGCGGCATTGGCGGGTTGTCCGGCGGGCTGGAAGACCCAGAACTCGAGGAACTCGTCCCGGGTGAGGTCGAGGCCGGTGGGGCTGAGGGAGGTGACCATCGACCTCCAGCGGGGCTGGAAATCCCGTCGAGGCTGGGTCCAGCGGGAGTGGTTGTTATGCTGGACGATCCCGCCGGCCGTATCGGCGTGCAGCGTGAGGTACATGATCGTCTCCGGCTCCTCGCCGCGGCCGGCGAGCCGGATCAGCGTATCGATGTCCTGCGGATGCAGCTCGAGCGCCCTGCCGTCGCTCGCGGGGACCAGGTTCTGCCAGGTCAACGCGACCGCGTCATCCAGGTTGAATCCGCCGCTGAACCCGATGTCCTCTAGCCCGGCGGCTTGCTGGGGCCGGCTGCCGAACTCCCAGGCCGACTCCCGCAGCGGAACCACCAGCCCCGCGTCCGACTCGAACTCCTCCAGGAACGCCTCCCCGGAGCGGTTCGGGTCCGGCTTGGTGAATGCGAACTCGGCGTTGACGTCCAGCAGCGAGGGCGCGACGGCCGGCTTGGACGTCAGATGGCTCAAGAACCGGCTGATCGACGACGACTTGAAATGGAGCTGAGTGTTGACCCCGCCGATGAGGTTGGCGCTCGCCTCGAACCCCAGCGCCGGCCGGTTGAAGGCGCTCTGCTCCCGCTGATAGAGGCCGATCAGGTTGACCGCCCCCACATCTCCCAGGGAGTAGCGGGTGGAGAGCCCCAGGATGGTGGTCGGTGCAACCGCGAACAGCCCGCGCTCCTCGAATCGTGCGGTGACCTGCGCCGAGCCTTGCCCGAATAGGGCGTCGGGATTGAGGAACGTCACCTGGCCGAGATCGTAGGAGATGTTGTAGTCGACCCCGCGCTCCAGACGGCGCCCGCCCACGAAGAGCTGTTCGCTGCCCTCCCGCAGCTGCAGCGCGTTCAAACTGAGGGTGGAGCGATCGCCTCCGCCGGTGGCGTCGTACTCCAGGCTGATGGCGAACTTTGCGGTGGGCCCCTGGCTGAGCAGGTCGACCAGCCGGGCGAGGTAGAGCGAGTCCGAGACCTCCGCCGGGGTGAGCTTGGACGGGTCGGCGAACGGCTTCAGGGTGGGAAAGACGATGTACGATTCCTGGATGACCTGCGCGGCCTGAGGATCCCGGCTGCGGGGCCAGAGGCGATTCTCCCGATCGAACAGCGTGGGGTCGCTGGGTGTGGCCAGCCCGAGAAGCTGAAGGTAGGTCTGCACCGATCCGGAGAGCGGCCGCTCGCTCTGGTTGAGGGTGATCCCCACCTTGAGCGAGGTCGGATCCAGGTCCGATCCTGCCACCCGGTAGATCTGCCGCATCTCATAGCGAAAGGTGGGCAAGTCCGAGCTCTGCTGCGGCTGCACGATGAGCTCGAGCGTATCTTTGGCCTGCCGGACCCCGCCGACGGTCACGGTCCCCTGATCCGATTGGGGGAAGGTGCCGATGGTGGTCTGCGCGGCTGTCCGGTAGCTCACCGCGAGAAAGTCCTTCTGGTCCAGCTTGGTGGCGAGCGCGATCCAGAGCCCAGACGGGTCCAGGTAGTAGTCGGTGCCCTGGATCAGGAGCTGCCACTGCACCGGTCCCAGCTCCCTGGGATCGTCGCTGCGGCGAGCCAGGGCCGTGATTCCACCGAGATTGGGATTGACCCCGTTCTTGCTGTCGGGGGGACGGTAGCGGTAGACCCGTACCTCGGCCGGCCGGATGGTCGGCGACAGCGTGGTGGGGTCAAGCGAGAGAATGTCCACCGCCGGATTGCCGGGAATGCTGTTGGGGTCGACCACCCAGAAGAATCGTCCGCTTTCGAAGTCCAGGTCCCGTACCTGGCGGGCCTGGCTCTGGCTGGTGGTCTGGCCCACGGTGTAGGTCCGTTCGGCGACGACGCTCCCCTTCTGGGTGGCCGCCAGCGTCTGGAGCTGGATCGGCCCGACCTCGAACGTCGCATTGACCCCGAAATTGTTGCTCGGCACCGCCGCGGTGATGAAGCGCGAGGGCGGCGGCTGGAAGACCACGGTGCCGACGTCGATCCGGCGGATGATCTCGTCCGAGAGGCCTTCATAGTAAATCTGGACGTTCTGGTTGCCGGAATAGTCCCGTTCCGTGTCGAAGTCCACGTTGACGTGGATCCGGCGTCCCAGAATACCGGAGGAACGGATGTTGACCTGGTTGTCCAGGCTGGGCGCTTTGAAGTTGCCGCGACATCCGGAGTCGGGATCGAGCAGCAGGATCGGGGTACAGTGCTCCTCCCGTACCCGGTCGGTCCGGACCTCCAGTCTGGCTTGGCCATCCAGGGCCAGGTCGGCATACTTCGTCGGGAGGCCGAGCACGTTCTTGTGGGGCGTCTCGCCTTCGGCCACCTGCTCAGGCTCTTCAATGGGCGTGCGGTAAATGGTGAGGAGGCGGAGCCCGAGCACCCGCTGGGCCTGCACGCTGTCCACGGTCGCCGTCAGGCTGCTGTCGAACTCGGCACGGCGCGCGGCGGGCGTACGCCGCGGCGCGCCCAGCCAGGTGAACCGGAGTGCCGCCGGCTGCTGGAGGACGAGAGGCGCTTCGGCAAATCTGAGGCGGACCCCGAACCCGGTGGTGTCCGCCTGCGCTGAGAGGAGCCGGGGCAGCGCGAACAGGCAGCAGCCCAGGGCAACCAGGAAGCGTGGCACTCTAGAGGATCACGGCGAGGCTTGAGGAAAGTAGATGGGCCCAATATAATGGCCAGAACAACCCCTTACAACCAGACGAGTTAGCCCGTTGCGCCTGCTCAGTCGCTATCTGCTACGCCAGCTCGCCGCGCCCTTTCTCTTCGGGCTCACGGCGCTGACCAGCCTCATGCTGCTGAGTCAGATCGCCAAGAAGTTCGGCTCGCTGGTCGGCAAGGGACTCCCCTGGTCGGTGATCGGGGAAGTCTTTCTGCTGAGCGTCCCGTTCATCGTGGCGATGACCCTGCCGATGGCCGTGCTGGTGGCCGTCCTCTACGCCTTCAGCCACCTGGCCGCCGACAACGAGATCACCGCCATGCGGGCCAGCGGCATCGGGGTCTACCAGATCCTGGGCCCGGTGCTGGTGTGGGGGGCGATGATGTCGGCGCTCAATTTCGTCTTCGTGGACCAGGTGCTGCCCCGAAGCAACGCCCGGCTCCGGAACCTCCTGATCGACATCGGCCGGAAGAAGCCTACCTTCGAGCTCCGGGAGCAGGTCATCAACGAGGTGCCCCCCTCACAGTACTTCCTCCGGGCCGGCCGAATCGACGCGGCCACCGGACGGCTCAAGGACATCACCATCTACGACGTAGGCGGCGAGGCCAGCCGGCGGGTGATCTACGCCGATAGCGGGCTCATGGCCTACGCGGAAGGCCAGACCGATCTGAGTCTTCGGCTCTACGACGGGGCGATCCACCAGTACCGCCCCAGCGACCCCCTCACGTTCCAGCTCACCTACTATCACATCAACGATATCCGGGTGAAGAATGTCTTCGATGAGCTGCAGCGGAATACCAGCGACGCGGTGCGGGGGGACCGCGAGATGAGCACCTGCGAGATGATCTCGGTAATCGACGAGGCACGGGACGAGGAGGCTCAGGCCATCCGGGACCGCTCCAGCTTTCTGCTGGGAGACCTGCGCACCCTGCTCGCGCTGCCGCCGGTTCCGTTGCAACCGGCTCCGCCCGCCGGCCAGCGGGCTCCGGCCTATTGCCAGTGGATCGAATCGGTTGAGCGGACGCTGCTTCCCAAGACGGCGGAAGCCCAGACTCCTGCACAGACGGTACGGCCCAAGGCACTGCCCCAGGCTCCCCGGCCGCCGGGCGCACGGCCGCAAGCTCCCCGGCCGCCAGGCGCCCCGCCGGTCAAATTGCCGGGGCCGCGCGAGCGCCTCCAGCTCTCCAACTGGTCCCAGGTCGCGACCGCCGTCGACCGGATCCAGGACTCCGACCGCCGGGCCGACCGGTACCTGGTCGAGGTGCACAAGAAGTGGGCGATCAGCCTCGCCTGCGTCTCCTTCGTCATCGTCGGCATCGTGATGGCGCTTCGGTTCCCCCGCGGCGGCATCGGCCTGGTCATCGGTGGCGGCCTGCTGGTCTTCTCGGTGCACTACGTGGGACTCACCGCCGGGGAAAGTCTGGCGGACCGGGGGTTCGTCTCGCCCTGGCTGGCCATGTGGCTGCCCGATATCGTGCTGACGGTGCTCGGCCTCATCGGTCTGATCCGGGTGAACCGCGAGTCCGGATCCACTCGCGGCGGCGATTTCCAGGAAGTGTTCGATGCCATACGCCACCTCTTCCGGCGGCGGACGGCGGCCAAGGGGAGCGCGGCGTGACCGGATTGGGCACCCTGGATCGCTACGTGCTGGCAAGCTGGGTCCGCATCTTCGTGCTCACCGCCCTGGGCTTCCCGCTGGTGTCGATCGTGATCAACCTGACCGACACCCTCAACAAGCTGTTGGACCGCGGGCTCACCATGCGGGAGATCGTGATCAGCTACATCTACTCGATCCCCGAGAACGCCTTCATCGTCATGCCGGCGGCGGTGCTCTTCGCCACGGTTTTCACGGTCGGGGCGATGGGACGGCACTCGGAGCTCACGGCCGCGAAGGCGGGCGGGAAGAGCTTTCACCGTCTGATGCTGCCGATCTTCATCGCCTCGGCATTGGCCACCGGGCTCGCGTTCGTGGTGGGGGAGGTCTCTCCCGGCGCCACCGCGCGCCAGGCGGTGATTCAGAAGTCCAAGCCGGCCCGGAGCACCAGCTCGCGCTACAACTTCGTCTACCGGGGTGACGCGGGCTGGGTCTACACCGTCCGTTCCCTGGACCTCAACAGCCGGCAGCTCAAGCAGGTGCTCTTCGAGCGCCAGGGCAGCGGCGCGAACTACCCGGGACTGATCATCACGGCCGACAGCGCCAGCTACGACCGCGCCCACCGGACCTGGCGCATCAAGAGTGGCGCGAGCCGGGTGATCGCCGGACCCAGCCGGCAGGCGATGTTCTCCTTCCGCTCGATGAGGCTTCGGGCGCTCACCCAGTCGCCGGCCGACCTGCTGGCCGAGCCCAAGGCGCCGGACGAGATGCGCTATGCGGAGCTGGGACGCTACATCGACGCGCTCAAGCGCTCGGGCAACGATGCCAACAAGCTGATCGTGGAGCAGGCGCTCAAGGTCGCCCTACCCGCCACCTGCTTCATCATCGCCCTGTTCGGGGCCCCGCTGGCAGTCACCTCGCCGAGGGCAGGCGCGGCGGTCGGGGTGGCGATCAGTCTCGGCACCACGGTGGTCTTTCTCCTGCTCACCCAGATCATGAAGGCAGTCGGCGCCAGCGGCGTCATCGACCCGACGGTGGCCGCCTGGTTGCCCAATGCCGTCTTCCTGCTCACCGCCCTGATCCTCCTCTCCCGGGTGCAGACCTAGTCCTTTCAGCGGCATCGCGGCCCTCGTTGCCCGCTATATTTAGGGCCATGACTCCCCCCCGCCCCGTGATCGTGGGAACCGGCATCGCTGGCCTCTGGACCGCGTGGCGGCTTGCATCGGAGGGGCGGCCCGCCGTGGTCGTCACCAAGGAGACGCTGGCCGACAGCGCCAGTGCCTGGGCTCAGGGCGGCATCGCCGTCGCGCTCGGTCCGGGAGACAGCCCCAGCCAGCACGCTGCCGACACCTTGGCCGCCAGCGATGGCCTGGCCGACCCCGAAGCTGTCAGAATTCTCACAAGTGAAGGCCCAGACAGGATTTACGAGCTTCTGGCACTGGGCGCCAGGTTCGATCGCGGTGCCGATGGCCGGCTCCGTTTCGGGCTGGAGGCGGCGCACACCCGCCCCCGGATCATTCATGCCGGTGGCGACCGCACGGGCGCGGCCCTGATCGGCTGCCTGGCCCAAGTGGTCCGGCATCACCCTCTGATCGAGCTGTTGGAGCATACCGAGGTGACCGCCCTGCTGACCCACTCGGGTCGGGTAACCGGCGTGATGGCCCTCCCCCAGGGGGGCGCCAGCTACCCCATTCCGGCCCCGGCGGTAGTGCTCGCCACCGGCGGAGTCGGACAGCTGTACGCGGTGACCACCAATCCCAGGGTGGCCACAGCCGACGGCTGGGCCCTGGCGTATCAGGCTGGCGCACCGCTCCGCGACCTCGAGTTTCTCCAGTTTCACCCCACCGCCCTCAAGCTGCCTGGCGTCAACCCGGCCCCGCTGATCTCGGAGGCCGTGCGCGGCGCTGGAGCGGTGCTTCTGGGTCAGGGCGGCCGGCGATTCGCGCTGGAAGCCGACCCACGGGGAGAGCTGGCACCCCGGGATGTGCTCGCGCGCGCCGTGGCAGCCGCCGACGCCGCGGGTGGCGCCTGGCTTGACGCCCGGAGCGTGAACGACTTCCCGACCCGATTCCCCGGCATCACCGCGATGTTGGCGCGCTTCGAGCTCAACCCTGGCCAGGACCTGCTGCCCGTGGCGCCCGCGCTGCATTACGCGATGGGCGGCATCCAGACGGACCTGGAGGGCCGCTCCGGACTGGAAGGGCTCTGGGCCGCGGGAGAGGTCGCGTCGACCGGCGTGCATGGAGCCAACCGCCTGGCCTCGAACTCACTGCTGGAGGGGCTCGTCTTCGCCGACCGGGCCGGACGGGCGCTCTCTGCGGCGCTCCAGTCCGAACTGCCGACTCCGCTTCCGCTCGAGGTGGGCGGTGAGCCGGACACCGGTGCGGACGCCAGGTGCGAGGAGATCCGCGCTCGGATGCGCGTGCTCATGACCGCCGATGTGGGCGTACAACGCTCCGAGGCGTCGCTGCTCCACGCCGAGCAGGAGTTGGAGCGCTTGCTGGGGCAGACGCCGCCCGGCGCCTGGCGGACCCGGAACCAGCTGCTCGTCGCGCGACTCATCACCCAGGCCGCTCGGCGCCGGCGGGAAAGCCGGGGGGGGCATCGCCGCCTGGACTATCCGCCGGCCACGCTCAAGCGGGAGGCCGTGTGACCGCGCTTCCCGTCATCGAGCAGCTGGAGCAGAGCCCGGCGGAGATCGCGACCCTGCAGGCCGAGATTCGCGAGCTGGCCCGGCGGAGGAACGCCGTGGTGCTGGCCCACAATTACCAGCGCCCGGAAGTCCAGGATGTCGCCGATTTCGTGGGCGACTCGCTCGGCCTCTCCCGCCAGGCGGCTCGGACCGAGGCGGAGGTGATCATCTTCGCGGGCGTCCATTTCATGGCGGAGACGGCGGCGATCCTCTCTCCCCAGAAACGCGTCCTGCTGCCCGACCTCCGCGCCGGGTGCTCGCTGGCCGCTACGGTGACGGCAGAGGACGTGCGTCGGTGGAAGGCGCAGTTTCCGGGGTACATCGCCGTGGGATACGTCAACACCACGGCGGAAGTGAAGGCCGAGCTGGACTACTGCTGCACCAGCGGCAACGTGCTCGACGTGATCGACGCGATCCCGGAGGATAAAGGGATTCTCTTTCTACCCGATTTCTTCCTCGGTGCGCACGTCCGCCGGATGCGTCCCCACCGCCGGGTCGAGGTCTGGATGGGCGAGTGTCACGTGCACAAGGGGATCCGGGCGGAGACGCTGAATGCCGCGAGGAGCCGCTACCCAGACGCCGAGGTGCTGGTACACCCGGAGTGCGGCTGCGCCGGGCAGTTGATCTACGAGATGGGGCATGGGGATGTGAAGGCCGAAGGGCTGCACATCGCGTCCACCGAGGGGATGATCCGCGCGGTGACGGAGCGTCCGGTGCCGCGCTTCATCGTGGCCACCGAGACCGGGATTATCCACCGGATGGAGCAGATGGCGCCGGAAAAGGAGTTCATCCCGGCCGATCCCGAGGCGCAGTGCGCCTTCATGAAGACGATCACCCTCCCCGGAGTGCGGGACTCGCTCGTGCTCGACCGCTATCACATTACCGTCCCTCCCGACATCGCGGACCGCGCTCGCGGAGCCATCGACCGGATGGTTGCGCTGGGCAGGTGAGCTCCGAGGCGGAGCGCATCGCCGCCGTCGCGCTCGCCGAGGATGGCGAGTCGGACATCACCACCGCCCTCACCGTTCCCACCGGACTCGCCGCCCAAGGCGCCATCGAGTACCGTAGCGGTGGCGTCCTCGCCGGGGCGGCGTACGCCGACGCCGTGGGCCAGGCATGCGAGTGCCGGATCGTGTGGCGAGCGCCCGATGGGCGCCAGATTCCGCCGGGAACGACGGTCGGGACCCTCCAGGGCAGCCTCGGCCAGATTCTCCGGGCGGAGCGGCCGCTGCTCAACCTGCTTCAGCGCGCCTGCGGCATTGCCACGCTCACACGAGCCTACGTCGACGCGGTCGCCGGCACCTCGGCCCAGATCCTCCACACCAGAAAGACCGCGCCCGGGCTCCGCGCGCTGGATATCGCCGGGGTGCTCGCCGGTGGCGGCCATCGCCACCGCGGCGATCTGAGCCACGAGGTCATGGTCAAGGACAACCACTGGAAAGCATTGACGAGGGGCGAGGAGGAGGGGAGCCTGTCAAAGGCGCTCGAGCGCGCCCGCGAGACAGGCATTTCCGCGCTCTACGTGGAGGTCGAATCAATCGAGCAGGTGCGGGAAGCGTGCGCGGCCGGCGCGACCCGGCTACTGGTCGACAACCAGCCGGCGGATACGGTCCGGGAATGGGCGGCGCTGGCACGATCGCTGAGGCCGGGGATCGAGATCGAGGCCACCGGGGGGATCACCTTGGAGAACGTGCGCCGGTACGCGGAGTCGGGCGCGGACTTCATCTCGATTGGAGCGCTGACCCACAGCGTGCGGGCGGCGGATCTGGGGATGGAAGTAGGGTGGGGCAAGGTGGGGCAAGGTGGGGCAAGGTGAGGGAAGGGGCGAGCCGATCCGCTCAGCTGCTCACGACCCTGCCCCACCCTGCCCCACCCTGCCTCACCCTGCCTCACCCTCCACCACCGCCGCAGGAAACCACGCCCTCCGGGCGTAATAGACCGGGATCCCCGTCGCAATGATGCCGAAAGTGATCCCAGTGTTCACCGGGTCGGTCCACAGCGCGTTGACCACCATGCCCACCGACGCGACCAGGAAGAGGAGCGGCACCACCGGGTAGCCCCAGGTCCGGTACGGCCTGGGGAGATCCGGACGAGTTCGCCGAAGGACGAACACGGCCGCCACGGCAAGCGCGTAGAACGGCCAGATCCCCAGGATGAACTTGTCGGCCAGCTGCTGGAAGTTGTTGAACAGGACGTACACGACCCCGAGCGTGGCCGCCAGCCAGATGGCTACCGACGGGCTTTGGAATCGGGGCGAGACCCGGGCGATGATCCGAAAGAAGAGATTCCGGTCAGCCATGGCGAAGAAGATCCGCGGCCCGGTCATCATCGAGCCGTTGAGCGCGCCGAAACAGGAGATCATCACCATGCCGGAGGTCACCGCGCCCCCGATCCCCGCGAACAGCGGAATCCGGTCGGCCACCGTGGCGGCGATGAGCGGCGCGCCCGCCATCTCGGGCAGAGGCACGGCATAGATGTAGCCGACATTCAGCAGCAGGTAGACGATCACGATCCCCACGGTTCCCATGATCAGCGCCCGCGGAAGGGTCCGGCCGGGATCCTTTACTTCCCCGCCCATGAAGGACAGATCCGCCCATCCGTCGTATGTCCACATGATCGAGATGAGAGCTGTGGTGAGCAGCGAGAGCTGGACGCCGGAGCCCCAGGCCGGGGTGAAGTGGGACGCGCCGCCGGTCCGGGCGGTGAACGCCAGGAGGGCCAGCGCCGCCAGGGCGCCGTACTTGGCGACCGTGGTGAAGTTCATCACCACCGCCGCGCTGGTAACTCCTACGTAGTTGAGGGTCGCCACGAACACGATCGCCGCGGCGGCTACGTAGCGGACCTGCTCCGGCGTCAGGTGAATGAAATATCCCAGATACTCCGCCAGGATCGTGGCGATCGCCCCCAGCGCCGAGGCTCGGATGACCGTCAGCTCCGACCAGCCGAACAGGAAGGCCGGGAGCGGGCCGAATCCTTCCAGGAGGTAGGCAAACACGCCTCCCGAACGGGGCAGGGCCGCCGCCAGCTCCGCGTAGGTCAAGGCCCCGAAGAGGGCGATGATCCCTCCGACCACCCACGCGAGCAGTACCGGCCCCGGCTCATGGAGCCGGTCGGCAACAGCGGCGGGGACCCGGAAGATTCCGCTGCCGATGGTGGACCCGACCAGCACCGAGACTGCGCTCCAGAGCCCCAGGTGCCGAGGCAGCCGTTCTCCCCATGCGTCGCGCTGTGATGGCATGAGCTAAATATATCCTTCTCATGTGGGGGGTTACGGGGGGATACTGGAGGCGCGCTGTAGAGGGAAAAGTGTAGCGCGGAGTAGTCGGGTGTAGTCCCGGTTAGTCCACAGTTACAGGACAATTACGGTACAACCCGATACCCCCCCCGAAATCGAAGAGGCCCCGGCCCTGGAATAGGCCGGGTCATGAGGGCGCGAGCTTGTGCAGCTGGCAAATGCGGGTGGGGACCCCCCGTTCCAAAAATAAAAATTCTGGCGTGAGGGAAATGTCATCCCCACCCGGCTTGTGGCTGGCTGGACGCGCTGGTTCGTGCGAGCAGCGCGGCCCGGGCGCTGGTGGTAGACCGCGGTCATGTCGCCACTGCCGAGCTCGCGCTCCAGCACGTAGGCGAGAAGGCGGGGAGGCAGCGCGAGGACTCGTGTAGCGAAGAGCTCCTTGGGGCGATCTCGAGCATGCCCTCACTATCGCGTCAGCACCTCTGCCGTCCAGATGTCGCTCTCGCGCTTCTCGAGCGGGAAATAGAACCGGTTGCCACTCACCGCGAATCTCCCTCTCCCGAAATCGGTCGCCGGATCATTGAACCGCACTAGGAGGCGCGGCGCCCCGCCGGTCAGGGCCACGGCCCACAGGCCCGCTTGGCCTCCTGCGTCGTGAGCCACGTAGTACACGAGCCGGCTGTCCGGCGACCAGGCAAGGTTCTCAGGTACTGGCTCAAGGAGATCCTGGACGTCCACCAGCTTGCGCGGCTCACCGCCGGCCGGGGAAATGATGTCCAGTGACTGTACCCCAGTGTAGGCGATGAACCGGCCATCCGGCGACCAGCGAACCGACCCCCGGGGAAGACCCACGTCGCGAGTCAGTCGCCGGGGCGCTCCCCAGGTCCTACCCTTCCGCGAGACGACGTAGAATTCATATTTACCGGCCTGGTTCGATTCGAACACCAACTGCTGCCCGTCCGGTGACCAATGCGCACCCCGCTCCTGGGCGGGCGTAGCGACGACCGGCTCGGCCGGACCCCCAGCGGCAGAGATGATGAAGATGTCGCGGGTGCCATGCCGGAAGGAGTGGAAGGCGATTTCCTTCCCGTCCGGCGACCAAGCGGGTGAGAAGTCGTCCTGCGGGTCCGTGGTCAGCTGCTCGGGCTCCCCACCCGCCAGCGGCACCTTGTAAATGTCCTGGTTCCCGCTCCGGTCCGAGTCGAACGCCAGCCACCGGCCGTCACGGGAGACGTCGAGACCCTCGATGATCTGCTTGCCCGTGGTGACAGCAGCAGCCTGTGAGACGGAGACCGCATCGCCCTGCGGGACCGGCAGCGACCAGACATTGGCGGTCTCGGTGAAGACCGAGTAGGCGAGCCGCTTCCCATCGGCCGAGAGGCTGATCGTGTGGACGTTTAGGCCGGTCGTGAGGCGCGTCGGCGGCCCCGCAGGCTGGCCGGAACTGCGGAGCGTCACGCGGTAGATGTCCCGTCCCCCATCCCGATCGGAGACGAACAGCAGTTGTCGCCCTCCTGGAAGCCAGACGGCGCTCACGTTGAGTGACTTGTTGTCGGTGACCGGAATCGGCTGCCCGCCGGCGGCCGACACCAGCCAGATCGCGCTCGGGGCGAGATTGCCGAAGATGGAAGTGCTGAAGACAAATTCCGGGTTCCCGGACACGTAGGCGATCCATGCCCCGTCGGGAGACCATGCAGGAGAGTGCATCTCAAAGCCGGTTGCAACCGGTCGTAATGTCCCTCCCTCCAATGCTCTGGTGTACAGGGTGTCCCGATGCCGGTACGCAATGCGCCGGCCATCCGGAGACCAGGCAAAGTCGGTGGCGGGACTCGCTCCATCGGCT
>DATAOI010000077.1 GCA_036265815.1 Gemmatimonadales bacterium | reverse complement strand
GCGCCTACGGTGTAGCCGGTCGGCGCGACGATGGGGGGCATGCGACAAGGTAATGGCGCGGCGGTTGAGCCCAAGCGTGCTCTCGAGTCATGCTGAGGGTCGCCGGCCGGCATTGACACGCCGCCGGTCTCTCCCGAATATCCCTGCTGGCTCACGCCCAGCCGATTCCAGCCGAGTACCGCTCGCTCTCCCGACATCGAGGGTAGGTCCGTGGCTCATGCGCAGCTCCCCGTGGTGCGACGACGCTTCGGCGACACCATGCGCCCGGATGCGTGGTGGCTGCAACCCGCGCTGGTGGCCGTGTTGCTCGCCACTTTCCTCGTCTATTCGACCTGGGCGGGGCTCCAGGGCAACCACTACACTTATGGCCCCTACCTGTCCCCCTTCTACTCTCCCGAGCTGTTCGGAGACTCCCCTCACGCATGGTTCGGCCCCAAGCCGGGCTGGTGGCCCGCGTGGATGGTGTTCTCCCCCGCCCTGCTGATCCTGCCCTTCCCCGGGATCTTCCGAGTCACCTGCTACTACTACCGCGGGGCGTACTACAAGGCGTTCTGGGCCGATCCACCCGCCTGCACCGTGGGGGAGCCGCGGAAGCGGTATGGGGGCGAGAGCGCCTTTCCGCTCATCATGCAGAACATCCACCGCTATTTCCTTTATATCGCGCTGGGCTTCCTCCTTATCCTGGCGCACGACGTGTATCAGGCGCTCTGGTTCACCGACCCGGCTACCGGGCGCACCGCTTTCGGCATCGGCCTGGGAACTCTGGTGCTCACCGCCAACCTGATTCTGCTCGGCGGATACACCCTGGGGTGCCATTCGATGCGTCATGTCATCGGCGGCTACCTCGACCGGCTCTCCCGCGCGCCCGTGCGGAAGGTTGCCTACGACTGCTCCAGCTGCCTCAACCGTGGTCACATGCGCTGGGCCTGGTGCAGCCTCTGCTCGGTCGCGTTCGCCGATCTGTACGTGCGCCTCTGCTCGATGGGCGTGTGGACCGACTGGCGGATCCTGTGAGCCGGCGCGCCCTTCATGGCTGAGCACCAGACCTTCGAGCACGACGTGCTGGTCATCGGGGCTGGTGGCGCCGGGCTCCGCGCCGCGATCGCCGCCGCGGCTGCCGGCGCCTCCGTCGGACTGGTCTGCAAGTCGCTGCTGGGGAAGGCGCACACGGTCATGGCGGAGGGCGGCGTCGCCGCGGCGCTGGGAAACGTGGACGACCGGGACAACTGGCGGGTCCACTTCGCCGACACCATGCGCGGCGGCCAGTACGTCAATAACTGGCGCATGGCCGAGTTGCACGCCCGGGAAGCACCGGACCGGGTGCGCGAGCTGGAGGCGTGGGGTGCGCTGTTCGACCGGACGCCGGACGGCCGCATCCTTCAGCGCAACTTCGGCGGGCACAAGTATCCCCGGCTGGCGCACGTGGGCGACCGGACCGGACTGGAGATGATCCGGACCCTGCAGGACCACAGCATCCATCAAGGCATCGATGTGCACATGGAGTGCACGGTGCTGCGGCTGTTCACCGACGCGGGGCGGATCGCGGGCGTGCTGGCGTACGATCGCGAGCGGGGGCGGTTCCGCTTGTTTCGCTGCAAGGCGGTCGTGTTGGCCACGGGCGGCATCGGCCGGGCGTTCTCGATCACCAGCAACAGCTGGGAGTACACCGGTGACGGCCAGTCGCTCGCCTATCAGGCGGGCGCCGCGCTCCAGGACATGGAGTTCGTCCAGTTTCATCCCACCGGCATGATCTGGCCGCCAAGCGTGCGAGGCATTCTGGTGACGGAGGGGGTGCGTGGCGAAGGGGGCGTGCTGCGGAACCGGGAGGGACGGCGGTTCATGTTCGACGACATCCCGGAGAACTACCGGTCACAGACGGCCGACAACGAGGAGGAAGGCTGGCGCTACACGCAGGGCGACAAGAGTGCCCGTCGGCCGCCCGAGCTCCTGACCCGAGACCACGTCGCCCGCTGTATCCGCCGGGAGGTACGCGAGGGCCGCGGGAGTCCCCACGGCGGGGTGTTCCTCGACATCTCCTGGATCAAGCAGCGGCTGCCCGACGCGCGCGAGCATATCATCAAGAAGCTCCCGAGCATGTACCACCAGTTCAAGCAGCTGGCCGACATCGACATCACCACTACGCCGATGGAGGTAGGGCCGACCACCCACTATATGATGGGCGGCATCCGGGTGGATGGCGACTCGCAGAGCTCCACCATTCCGGGGCTCTTCGCGGCCGGCGAGTGCGCGGCCGGGCTGCACGGCGCCAACCGACTGGGGGGCAATTCGCTTTCCGACCTGCTGGTGTTCGGCAAGCGGGCGGGCGACTTCGCGGCCTCGTTTGCGCGGGAGCAGAGCCTCGCCACACCGGACAGGGCGGAGGTGGACGAGGCCATGCGCTGCGCCCTGGTGCCGTTCGAGCGCGGGGGCGGCACCGACGGCTCGGGCCCCTACCAAGTGCAGCATCGGTTGCAGACGATGATGCAGGAGCTGGTAGGCATCGTGCGCACCGAGCCGGAGATGCAGCGGGCGATGGAGGGGATCGGACGACTCACGCAGCAGGCCGCGCAGGTCGGCGTCACCGGCAACCGGGAATACAATCCCGGCTGGCACTCCGCGCTCGACCTGGGCAACCTGCTCACCATCTCCGAGGCCATCACCCGATCCGCCATCGAGCGCCGGGAAAGCCGGGGCGGGCACTATCGGGATGATTACCCTGAGAAGGACCCGGCCGGGAGCAGCTTCAACATCGTGATCCAGAAGGGGCCCGACGGCGAGATGCGGCTCTCGCGGGAGCCGATCCCTGGAATGCCGGCGGAGCTCGAGAAGATCATCGAGGAGCAGAAGTAGGGAGAGGTTGAGCTGGACAGATTGTGCCCGGGACAGATCGTAGCGCGGCACGGATGTTAGCTTGACTGAACCCGCGCGGTCGTCTCACAAGGGAGGCGCCTGGTGACCGAAACACTGAAGCCCGACCTGGCGGAGACCGGAGCGGTCGAAGAGACCGAGCCGCCTCACCGCAAGGACGAGCCGCTCGGCCGGGCCACCTTCCGCGTCTGGCGGGGCGGCCGCGAGGGCGGGAAGTTCGTGGATTACACCACCGGCGTGTCCCCCGGGATGGTGGTGCTCGACGCGATTCACCAGATCCAGGCGGAACAGGCCAACGACCTCGCTGTCCGCTGGAACTGCAAGGCCGGCAAGTGCGGCTCCTGCTCGGCCGAGGTGA